>JBHHWX010000190.1:0-10274 GCA_046756745.1 bacterium
GATCCAACACGGTCTGTGACCGTGTTTTGACTAAGCCGTTTATCCTTTGATTAACGTGGGCTTACAAAGACACCGTTCCAAACGGTGTCGGAGCATTGCACCCGGGGACGGGTGCTGGAGCATTTTAGAAAGTTTTCGCTCAAATCCCTACTTTGCTCGGCGGGACGCCTTCGCGAAGAGGTGTTAAATCGCAATGATATAACACGGTCTGTGACCCTTGTTTTGACTAAGCCGTTTATCCTTTGATTAACTTGGGCTTACAAAGACACCGTTCCAAACGGTGTCGGAGCATTGCACCCGGGGACGGGTGCTGGAGCATTTTAGAAAGTTTTCGCTCAAATCCCTACTTTGCTCGGCGGGACGCCTTCGCGAAGAGGTGTTAAATCGCACATTTTTCGAGTTTTCGGTCAAACACTACTTAAGGAAGGGTCATGAAAACACCTTTCTTATTTCGGGAGGTTAGCCATAAAATGAGAAAGCGGCGGCTTTTTAAATCGTAAATCAAATATCGTCAATCGGAAATCGCTAATCTGAATTCTAAAAGAGGAGGGAGTTGAATGTCACATCTACAGGATTCCACGGGAATTTTCCAACGTTACAAGAGTAATCCGATTCTCACCGCCCGGGATTGGCCGTACCCGGTCAACACCGTATTCAATGCCGGCGCCACCAGATTTAAAGACGGCACGCTTCTTCTCGTGCGCGTTGAAGATCGGCGCGGTATTTCTCATTTGACTGTGGCCACAAGCCAAGACGGCAAAACGAACTGGCAAATCGATCCACAGCCGACTTTCATGCCCGACCCGGAAAATTACCCTGAGGAAATCTGGGGTATCGAGGACCCGCGTATCACGTATTTGGACGAAGTGCAGCAATTTGCCATTGTCTATACAGCGTATTCTGAAAACGGGCCTCTGGTTTCTCTGGCCACGACAAAAGATTTCAAGAGTTTTCAACGCTGCGGGGCTCTCACACATCCTGAAAATAAAGACGCCGCGCTTTTCCCCAAAAAGATCGATGACCATTGGACCTTGATTCATCGTCCGGTTTATGGCGGCGGCCAGGCTCATATCTGGATCGCTTCTTCGCCGGATCTGGTGCATTGGGGCCGTCACCGGATTCTTATCCATGCCCGCCAGGGCGGCTGGTGGGACGCCAACAAAATTGGCCTGAATTGTCCTCCTATCGAAACCTCCGAAGGGTGGCTGGTTTTTTATCACGGCGTTCGCACACACGCCTCCGGTTCCATCTACCGGATCGGTTTGGCGCTTCTGGATTTAGAAAATCCGAGCCAAGTCATTCGCCGCAGCCAACAATGGGTTTTGGGACCCCAACTCCCTTATGAACGGACCGGCGATGTTCCGGATGCCAATTTTCCGTGCGGCGCCGTTGTGGATGACGCAACCGGAGAGCTCCACCTTTACTACGGCGCGGCTGACACGTGCATGGCTTTAGCGACCGCAAAACTCGACGATATTCTCGATTTCTTAAAACATGACAGCGCCGATGAATAACCGAATTGACCTCAACGGTTCGTGGGAGTTTTCTGTCGACTGGGATGGCCCTCAAATTTCACAAATTCCCTCAGGAGCGCTGTCACCGGATGAATGGCTTCTGGCTCAGGTTCCGGGGACGGTTCACACCGACCTGCTGAAAAACAACAAAATAGACGACCCGTTTTACCGGGACAATGAGCTCAAAGTCCCCTGGGTTGCCGAGGTGGACTGGATTTACAGAAAATGTTTTCTGGTTTCCGAAGCAGCGCTTGCTTCACATTCCGTGCAATTGGTTGCGGAAGGTTTGGATACGTTTTCGACGATTTTTGTCAATGGACATGAGGTTGCCCAAACCCGCAATATGTTCATTGAGCACCGGTTCGAGGTCAAAGAACACCTGCGGCCCGGAGAGAATAACATCAAAATTCGCTTGCATTCCCCGGTATTGTGGTCAAAACGAGCCGAGGAAAAGTATGGGAGACTTTTCGCATCTCACGAAAATCATCGCGTTTATGCCAGAAAAGCGCAGTACTCCTTTGGCTGGGATTGGGGGCCAAAGCTGCCGACTTCGGGTATCTGGAGACCGATTTACATCGAAACTGTGAAGGCTATACGGCTCGAAGATGTTTTCGTGGACATCGACCTCGAGGATTCATTAAACCGTGCCCGGGTTTCGGTACAGATAGAAACGGAAATTTTTGACAAAAAGGATGTGGCTTTCACAGCCGCCGCAACGGTCAACGGCGAGAAAAAAGAATGTGAGATCCGCGAAAACCGATGTGCCATTCCTTTTGAGATAAAAAATCCTCATCTTTGGTGGCCGGCGGGTCATGGAGAGCCGCATCTTTATCAATTAAAAGTAGAAGTTCGCGCAAACAACGATATCGCGGAAAAGCGCTCGCTCAAGTTCGGCATTCGAAAAGTGGAATTGTTGCAAGAAAAGGACGATAAAGGGGAGTCCTTTTTGCTTAAGATCAATCATGAACCGATCTTTTGTAAAGGCGCCAATTGGATTCCGGCAGACAGTTTTCTCCCCCGTGTTTGTCGGGATAAATATGCAGCGCTCTTGAATTCTGCCAAAGACGCGAACATGAATATGCTGCGAGTCTGGGGCGGCGGCATTTACGAAAATGAGATTTTCTATGAGCTGTGCGATGAGTTAGGTTTGTTAGTGTGGCAGGATTTTATGTTTGCCTGCGCCGCCTATCCGGATCAGGATGAATTCAGGGAAAATGTCTCGCAAGAAGTCGAAGCTGTGGTCAGGCGCTTACGCAATCACGCGGGAATAGTTCTCTGGTGTGGCAACAATGAAAACGAATGGGTCTGGAAAAATTCTACCGGCAGACCCATAACCGAGATGCCCGGATATGATTTGTTCCACAACCGCATTCCGGATATCTGCAAAAACTTAGATGCATCCCGGCCCTATTGGCCGAGCTCGCCTTTCGCTGGCGATGATCCCAATTCTGCCGAAGAAGGCAATCGTCATCAATGGGACATCTGGAGCCGGTGGGAAGATTTCCGCTCTGTCGATAAGGACTTGGGAAGATTTATTACGGAGTTTGGATTTCAAGCGCCGGCCAATCTCTGCACGTACGACAAAGTGACGACGCGCGAAGACCGGTGCCCGCAAAGCGAAATCATGGAATTTCACAATAAACAAACCGACGGCACAGAGAGGCTTTTTCGTTTTCTCGCCGCACACGTGCCCATGCCAACCTCCTTTGATGATTTTATTTACAAGGCTCAGGTGGTTCAGGGCGAGGCTTTAAAACATTGCATCGAACACTGGCGAAGGAATAAGTTTCATACCTCCGGCGCTCTCATCTGGCAGCTTAATGACTGCTGGCCGGTATCGAGCTGGTCTTTGATCGACAGCGCTCTCCGGCCCAAAGGCGCTTATTTTTATGTGAAACGCGCTTTCGCGCCGACAGCGGTTTCTTTGACCCGCAACAAAGAGAAGATTGAAGTCTGGACCATCAACGATTCTTTACATTCCTTTGAGGCAAAGCTCATGTTAACAACCCTGAACTTTCACGGAACAACGATGTTCTCCAAGAGCCTTGATCTCACAGTTTCGGGGAATTCTGCCTTAAAAGCGTGCGAATTCCATTTAACCGAATTGAAAATTAATTCAGCCGCTTGCGATTATTTAAAAGCCGAGCTCTGCGTGAGCGGTGAAATCGTCGCTGAAAATAGACTGTCCTTCAAGAGGATAAAACATCTGGAAATTCCCAGACCGGACTGGCAAATGAAGCTTGACAAAACCGGCCCGAAGAACTACGTACTGAGCTTGTCTGCCTCTGTTTTTGCAAAGTCGGTCCGCATTCAGTCGGACTCGATCCTTCAAGTCGTCGATAATTTTTTTGATTTGGAAGCACATTGCGAAAAGCGGGTCCACATCTCAACTGAGGACGAAAGCGAGCTTTCTGCTGAGTCCATTCAAATAAACTCTCTTTGGTCAGCAACATAATAACACACTTCCCGAAGGCGTCTCGCCGAGGTTTTCTTCGTCTCTTTGCGAAAGGCAAGTCCCCCTCGCGTTCCCAAAGGCTCGTTTGGAAACAAGCTTCTTGGTTTCAACTCACAAAAACACTTTTTAAAGCGAGGGCGTCCTCGCAGGGCGGGTGAAGCGTCTAATTGGAATTCAGTTGAGCGATTTTTATATGGTAAGGTTTATCCGTTTCGAAGAGTCTTAGGCGGGATTGAATTTGGCGCGCTAATTCATTTCGTTGGTTTGCGTAAGCTAATGCGAGAGCTTTTTGGGCTGTTGTTCTGGCTTTTGAAAATTGACCGGTTTCGGCATAGGCTGCGGCCAAGACGTCCAGCGATTCTGCATCTTGAAAGTCGTTTTTTTCACAGACGGCTTCGGCGAGTTGTACTGCCTTCTCTCCGTTGCGTAACTCAGCTTTGGAGGAGGTCGCTAACAGCCAGGCCAAATGTTGTGCTACAGGAAGGACGCCGCGCGTAAGTTTAAGCCCCCGGCGAAATATGGCTATGGCCTCAGACTCTCGACCTTGATGAATATAAAAGGTGCCAAGCGTGATGTAGGCTTCAGGGAGTCTCGGGTTCAGTCTTAACGCTCTTACGGCCCAGCTCCCGGCTTCCTCGACTTGACCCATTTGAAAGAGAACTTGGGCTAAATTGTTTATGCCCCAGTAATAGTTTGGATCGATTGCAATCGCTTTACGATAATAAATGACCGCTTCATCCAAGCGGCCCAGTTTCTGTAGAAGCTCCCCCAAGTAAGTGTACCCCTTTGAATTTGGGGAAAATTGTAATGCAATTTTGAGCTCTCGAACAGCTTCGTTTGTGAGCCCTCTGCGCTGGTATGTCCGGGCGCGCTGTCCATACCAAAACGCACTGACTCCCTCGGCGATCAGCTCTTCGTAGATCGGGTCGGTTAGCGGGGTAATCTTAGGCAAGGCTTGCGCTATTTGTAGTTCTTTCGTCGCTTTTTCCGGTTCGCCAAGCCGACGCAGCACTTCAGCTAAAACTCCGTGAACCTCTCTATGGCTGGAATCGATCTCTAACGCTTTGTGCAAATAGCGCCTGCTGTTCGATAAATCGGCTTGTGCAAGCGCTATTTTTCCCAAACCAAGATAAGCGTGTGATGACGTATCGTTAAGAGTCATCGCACGCTGGAAGAGTTCTCGAGATTTTTCTAAATGTCCGGCATTGAAGAGGGCTTGTCCATAGCGAACATAAAGCGGCGCGTAGTTGGGCTTTAATGAACGGCTGCGCTCGAACCACTCTAATGCGTCCGGGGCGCCTAATTCGCAGCGTAGAATTGCACTGAAATAGGGCCAGCGAAATTCATTCGGATTCAGTTTGATCGCCTGTTTGTAGCAGGTCATGGCTTCCTGTTTAAAGTCGTGAATATCCAGGGTCATTGCCAAGTTTCCCCATGATTGCGCTGAATGCGGTTTTTGGGCGGTTTCCTGACGCATAGCCCGAATTTTGTCGGCAACCTGTCTGTCAACGCTGGTCAATTCAGGGTTCGGCAGGGATTCTAAAGGCGAGGGCTGTGAGAATATAAATTTGTAGCTTAGAAAACCTGAGAGTCCAAGAAGACAGACCGAAAGTATGGCTAAGATCCCTTTTAAAAGAATGTTGGGTTGTGCGGTTTTGGGAATGCGTTTTTGGTTTTGCATGGCGTCAATGAGATAAACGTTCTTGGCCTTTATACAGGACAAGGATTTGATTTGCCTCGACGCCTGCAAAAGCGTCTGTTGTGCCGTCTGGCCAGCTTATGAGAATCTCGTCAACGGTTGTCGCGCTGCCGAGGCCAAAATGTGCGCGCGGGTCATTGCTGGAGAGAAAGCTGTAGCCGGGGGTAATCAGCCGTTTGATTTTTTTCTCGCCTATGGTCACTGCGATCTGTGCGCCGAGCGCGTCACGCTTCAGGGCGGGGTCTACGGCTTTAATCACGAGCCAATTCCCCTTGTCTTCGAGAACGTTAAGAAACAGCCGTGCGTGTCCACCTTCGTTCATGACCAGCAAGTCAATGTCTCCGTCATTGTCAACATCGCCAAAAGCTAATCCGCGGCTATTTTCAATTTTGCCGGTGAACGCCGATGCCCGGTCGTCATTTATGTTTTGGAATGTTCCAGAACCGTCGTTCTGAAAGAGGAAATTCGGTTCGGAATAGGGAGCCCAGTAATGTGGCGTGGATGTCTCTGTCACTAAGAAACCACGCGATACCCGGCCATTGACTACGGCAAGATCGAGGTCGCCGTCATGGTCGTAATCAAAGAAACCCGTCCCAAAGCCGGTATATGGGAAACTCAGCCCAGCTAACCGTGCCGGTACAGAATCATCTTGAAAACCATACTCTCCGGCATATCGATAAAAGGTATTGCTTTCTTCCCGGATATGGGTAATAAACAGATCGAGATCGCCATCGTTGTCAACGTCTCCCAATGCAATTCCCATGCCCGCTTCCGGACGACCCATATCGTTGAGGGCTGCCCCCCAAAACAGGGCCTGGTCCTGGAACGACCCGTCATGCTGATTGAGCCAAAGGTGATTGGGCTCGCCATCATTGGCGACATAGATGTCCGGGAAACGATCTCCATTGAAATCGGCGCTGACCACTCCCAGGCCTTTTGAGGCTCCTTCGGCAATCCCTGACGCAATGGACACATCCGTGAAGGTTCCGTTGCCATTATTGCGGTATAAGATATCCGGCACTGCTTGGAAACCACCCGGTCCGCAGTAGTCCTGGCGTCCTGAACGGTCCTTGCATCGATTCTTCGGGTCGTAGGCGATGTAGTTTGTCACATAAATATCCAGGTAGGCGTCCAAATTGTAATCCAAGAAAATTACCGAACATCCCCAAGCCGGGTTGCGGATTCCTGCATGCTTCGAAATATCCGTAAAACGTCCGTCGCCGTTGTTACGGTACAGCGCATCCGGGCCGTAATTTGTGATGTAGACGTCGACGTAGCCGTCGTTATCGATATCGCCGACAGCGGTCCCCATACCGTACCCCGTGTGTCCGAGTCCGGAGCTATCGGTGACATCCACAAAAGTTCCATCCTCCTCTTGCCGATACAGGCGATTCTTCAACGGCGGTTTGTTTAGGGTCTTTCTGCTGTGATAGGCGCCATTGACCAGATAGATGTCAAGATCTCCATCGTTGTCGTAGTCGAGAAAGGCGCCGCCCGAGCCAATGCTCTCAGGCATAAAATAGCTGCCATTAACGCCCGGTTCGTGTAAAAAGTTCAATCGTGCCTGATCTGTGAAATCTATGAAGAAAGTCTGGGTCATGGATTTGTCATTCGTGCCGTTGGAAAGATCGCATCCGGCGAACACAGTTAACACAGTCGCAACTACCATGAAAAGAAAAGGTGGCGCTTTTGGGATTTGCTTATTGGGATTTTTCATTCTTAGTTATTTTCTTACTCTCTATTTTGGAGATGACCTGGGATCGACGAGAATGTATCAATTCCAGGACTGCGCGTTTCTCGCGAGCCAGCAAGGAGCTGAATGTCAGATGAATCTTCTCTTGATCCCACACAACAGCGTCGCTTAAAAGCGAGATAAGCTCCTTAGCCAACAAACGATCTACGCTCGATCGGATGTGCAGCTCTAAGTCGTCAACAGAGCCGATCAATCGAGCTCCAACATAGAATCGTTCTTTGGACTGTAGGACGTCACGTATCCTTTTGACGATAAGCGTGTCGTCAGAGACGCTCTCCGGAAATACAAATGTCGCCGGAACAGCCGTCAGGCTTAAAAGGATTTCGATCTCATTTCCGTTCAGCTCAAACCCGGTAGAAATCTTACCTCGGTCGGTTATCATTTTTATAGGAAAAAATGGACGTTTGGGCATGTCAAAACTGAGCAATTCGATGCCCGATCCTAATAATTGGAACTTCTCCCAGGGAATCGCGCCGGTGTGGTTGATCTCGCCGAGAATACCAAGCCTTCTTGGGTTGGGGTATTTCGCGCTTATCTCGAAACTCATCGACTTCCCGAATATTGCGGGATTGGAAGTTACACCGGTGATCTCTCCCCGAACTCGCAGCCTGTCCTTCGCTTCTTTTTGATTTGGAGGACTCTTGACAGCGAACTCTTTTATTAAAAAGTTAGGAGTTGAATCCGTCACGGGAAACCGGATATCCTGACCGGCAAAACGCCGCGGAGTCTCCTCCTTCTCATTCGCAACGAACCGTCCAGGGACAGGCATCACCTTTCTAAAAAGGTCGATGTATTTGAAGATTTGAATTCCTGTATGCACAAGCGGTTTACCGAATAACAGCGTGCTCGCCACTCCGGGTTTGATTTTGAAAAAATTCTCTTTGTCCTTTAGGGTAATCAGATCTGCTTCAACCCATTTATCCGTCTCATGTAGAGAACGCAGCAATTTGGTAAAATCTTCCTCAGCCCGCTTCCTGTTCGTTTCAAAATCTGCCCCGGTTTCAAATCCCCGGATGAGCTTTTCCCACTCATAATACGTAGAATCTACCTGAGATTTTATCTTTGCGAGGTAGTTGAGGGATTGAAAAGGATGGTGAGTCACAAGACTATCCGTATTGATCTTCCTCCCCAAATTATGAAAAATTGGAGGGACGGCTATTTGTTTGGCGAGATAGTTTTCAATTTTGTCAACCCAATTGAGACTGTTCGCAGCCCTTTTCGGAATTTCGGCATAGCTTTTTCTTTCCGTTGCCAGTTGAATTTCTGATAAGTAGACTTTGTTTATCACAACTTTTTTGCGAAGCAACGGCGCCGGCTCTATGTAAAAGCCGGCAGGTCCGATCTCAAACAAATTTTTCCAAGGATTGGCCGGGTTCGCGACTCGTAACCTTTCGAAGGAGATGGCGGCGCCTCGTAGATAGTATTTGAGGCCGTCGATCTCGACTTTGGTTCCGAGTACGGACGACGCCGCCTGTTCCAGTTTGCACTCCAGAAGGTGATCGCTCCAGAGGAAACCGACCATGGAAACCACAATGGTGAGGATGATGATTATGTAAAGTCCTCCCTTTCGCATGCGGAGAATATACTAAAAAGCAAGTAACTTAGTCAAATATATTTTAATCTACATTCATGCTATTTTTTGTTTGACTAAGTATCCGAATATCCTTATACTAAGCTGGAAAAATGATAGCCGCTAATAATGGCTGTTAGCGATTGGCTATTGTCATTTCGAATCCCGACGTTTTTTGTCGGGGTGAGAAATCTGTTAATGCACAGAGAGGCGCCCTATCTGATTTCTCGTCCCGACCTTCATAACGACTGTTGAAATTCTGAAAAATCCGTTGGGCTTATCTATCCGTAGTATTATCAATAAAGTCTTGCAAAAAAATGCAAAAAAATAGAACACGGATGACACGGATTTAACGGATCGGAACGGATTGGACTTAACGGAATGTGTCGAAGTCAGTGGAATGTGACTTGTGTGGCTCATGATTTTTTTGGGTTTTCATCTAAGACCAAATCCGTGACAATTCGTTCTATCCGTGTCAATCCGTGTTCCATTCATTTACGGCTCCGCCGCGTTAGGAATAATCCAAGTTTAATAAAAATCGAGGTGAAATGAAGATGATTCAAAAAACCGTTCTTATAGGAATGCTGTCAATGTGCCTTTTGAGCGCCTGTAAACAGAGTCCTCAAACAGAAGCCGGTGCAGAGCAAAATCGACTGCAATCCGGACCTCAAATTAAAAAAATTGCCATCCAAAACCGGGCGCAAGCCGACAGCCTGATCAACCGCGGCCTCGATGTCATTGTGATCGAGGACGATTATGTTGCTGTGCGCCTCGACGAGGACGCACTTAATGCGCTTGGCGCCATGAGCTTAAACGCCGAACCGATACAAGAGCAGGACTTGATTCAGCGGCTTGTAAAAATTGCCGTCTCCTCGAAAGAGAACGTCAACGATCTTATCGCTCTGGGGATGGACATATGGGAAGTCCGGGAAGATACCGTGATTGCCCAAGTGTATGACAAACATATTTTGCAGGCCGAAAGCAAGGGCTATGCGGTGGAGATAATTGAACGAAATGCGCAAGCTGCTATAGAGAAAAAAGCCCAAAAGTAGTACCAGAGCGGGTGTGCAAAATTAAGTTGGCAATTTTATCTGGCAAAGGTAACATCGTTCCTTAACCCAGAGATGCAAAGTTCGCAGAGTGTCGCAGAGGATTTTCACTTTGTATAAAGAATGAAAGAATAATTCATCGCGCTGCAAAAAGCGGGCAATGATCCGACACCGTTTGGAACGGTGTCTTTGTAAGTCCAAGTTAATCAAAGGATAAACGGCTTAGTCAAAACA
>JBHHWX010000191.1:0-10259 GCA_046756745.1 bacterium
ATAAGCGAGACGCCTTCCGTCACCAGTTCGTGCATCATGAAAACTTTAACTGAAAAAAATCAAATCGATTCCATTCAAGCTCTTTCCGATATCGCTCAAGTTATCAACAGCATTCAGGAAATTGAGCCGCTGTTGGAGAAAGTTCTGGAAATCGCGATGCAGACTCTTGAAGCTGAAAGAGGGCTTGTTTTGCTGAAAAATTCGTCAACCCAGCAAGGATTTGAAGTGAAAAGCAGCCGGAATTTTTCCGACCGGCAAATCACCGATATCACCCAGCTTTCTACAAGCGTGATCCATGAGGTTTTGCGAAAGGGGGAGCCGGTTTTGCTCTTCGAAGCTCAAAAAGATCCGAAATATCGTGAAACAGAAAGCATCATCATTCAGAAAATTCAGTCCATCGCTTGTGTGCCGTTGAGCATTAAAAATCGTCAAATCGGCGCCATTTATTTGGACAGTTTGACAAAACGCAGCCGGTTTACAAATGAAAGCCTGCCCTTTTTGACTGCCTTCGCAAATCAGGCTGCGATTGCCATAGAAAACGCCAAGCTTTATCAAAATCTGCGGGAAGACAATCGCCGGTTGCGGGAGGAGGTGCAGCGCATTCATGGATTCGATGAAATCATCGGTCAGAGTCCGAGAATGCGCGACGTATTTGACGTCATGACCCGGGTCTTAGATTCAGATGCCACCGTGTTAATTGAAGGAGAAAGCGGGACAGGCAAAGAACTGGTTGCGCGTGCGATCCATTATAACGGGCACCGAAAAGACAAACCGTTCCTGGCGTTTTTTTGCGGTTCACTTCCGGACAGCCTTTTAGAGAGCGAATTGTTCGGTCATAAAAAAGGCGCCTTTACCGGCGCAGTCACCGACAAGAGGGGCTTGTTTGAATCGGCGGATGGAGGGACCTTTTTCTTGGACGAAATAGGGGATTTAGGCCTTCAGATTCAGGCCAAACTCCTGCGGGTGCTGCAAGAGAGTGAGATCAAGCGCGTTGGCGAAAACCAGATTCGGAAAGTCGATGTCCGCATCATTTCAGCTACAAACAAGACCCTGACTGAGATGATTCAAGAAGGAAGCTTTCGTGAAGATCTTTACTACCGTCTCAACACCATTTCCATCCCGATGCCTTCACTGCGCGAACGCACATCCGATATTCCGATTTTAGCGCATCATTTTCTGGATAAATTTACCCAAAGCAAAAAACAAAAAATCAAAGGATTTGAGCAAGAAGCCATGCAGGATCTAGTCGGGTACTCCTGGCCGGGAAACATTCGGGAGCTGGAAAACACAATTGAGCGAGCTGTGGTGATGGCGAAACGAGAGCTCATTACAACTGAAGACTTAAGATTGCCCCAAAATCAATCGATTGATTTGTTTGAGCCGGGACTGACCTTAAAAGATATTGAAAAACGCTTGGTACAGAAGACTTTAGATGAGGAAAAAGGCAACATTTCCGAGACGGCAAAAAAATTAGGAGTTTCCCGCAGGTGGTTGCATTATAAGATAAAAGAATGGGAACTTTAAAACAAATCGATGATATTCGGATCTTTGCCGAGATTCACCAAGGCGCTGCGGCCTCAGTTTATAAAGGCTTTCAAGCTTCTCTCGACCGGGTGGTTTTGTTAAAAGTTTTACATCCCGAGTTTAATGAGGATGCCGACGCTGTTCAACGCTTCGAAGAAGAAGCCAAACTCATCGCAAAACTTCAACATCCGAACGTTGTTTCGATGTACGCATCGAATCGAACAGAAGGATGGACTTATTTTACAGCCGAATTTGTCGAGGGTTTAAATCTTGCTGAACTGATTCAGTTGCAGAACGTTCATCTGGATTTGGCCTGGTATATTTTATTGGAGACCACAAAAGGTTTAAAAGCTGCTCACGATAAAAACATGTTACATCAAGATATCAAACCCTCTAATATCCTGATTTCACATACCGGTCAAGTTAAGTTAGCCGATTTCGGTATGGCCGGTTTGCAAGCCTCTCCCCACTCCAAAGGCACCGGTGAAATTAAAGGCACTTTAGGCTATTTGTCACCTGAACATATTTTAGGGGATCCTCTCAACAAGTACTCGGATATTTTTTCCTTGGGCGCTACTTTCTATGAAATGTTGATCGGGACAGCAGCCTTTTACGGGGAAAATCCAAACCAATATTTTGATTCTATTCTCAATGACGATCCGACTCAATATTTAAAACGGGATGAGGCCATTCCTACGCCTTTGTCAGATATTTGTCAGAAGATGCTCAGCAAAAAACCGGCGGAGCGCTATCAGAATTGTGAGACGCTATTGCGTGACTTAAAGGCGTTTAAAATGAGTCGAAAGCTCCGGATCAAAGCCAACGATTTGGCGGAGTTTATGATGGCTCCAAAATCGTATTCCTCGCAGTTGCGTCCTGAGCTCGTTCAAGAACGGGATAGACAACAACCGGCGCGTCGCAGAATATATCCTTATCTTTTTTTGTTTCTTATTTTATCTTTTGTCCCTGTTTATTTTAATATGTATCAGAGTCAAGAGAGTCAAAATAACCTGGCATCTGCGGACGTTCCCAAAGACTCGCTCCGAACAGATCCTCAGGCCAAGAGCGAAGAACTCAGCTCGTTTACGCCAGTAACAAGTTTGCGGTCAAACAATGACCCTGATCTGCCGCCTCGTGCTGATGAGGCTTTGTCTGAGGAGAAAGCGGACAATGACTCTGTCGAACGAGAGGGTGAAGGCTTAAATGTACAGCCTTTAGATTCATTGGCAACCCGAGCTTCTGATTATGTTGCCTCCGGACTTTTAAAAATATCATGTACACCCTGGGCGTATGTTTTTATCGATGAGGATTCAATCGGCTCTACTCCGATCGTGGATTCCTTACCGCTGGCTGCCGGCGCTCATACCCTTGTTTTTAAAAATCCTGATTTTCCGGAATTCCAAACCGTTATTGAAATCCGGCCGGATTCATTGACACAATATGAATATTCACTGTGGTCTTCTGTCGGCATCCTATACCTCGAGGTTAATCCCTGGGCCCATGTCTATATTGACGGTGAGTTTAGGGATACAACACCACAGGATGGACCGCTTATCGTCATCCCTGGCAGACATGACCTGGTCTTGCAACATCCTAAACTCGAAAAACTGGAAGACACTTTTCAAATATCCGCCGGAGACACGTTGAACCTGAAATATCATTTGTTATCGCGATAGATGAGAGCGCACATGAGAAGACTTACAAACGTATTTTTTATACTTCTGTTGTTTACACTTGCCTCCGCCCAAACGAATAGTTCCCTGCTTTTACAGGAAATCCAAACCGCCTACAACGAACTAAATTATTCGGAAGTAGAAATAAAGGCAAAAGCGGCTCTGAAAAAGTTTCGGCAGTTTACCTCTCCTCAGTTGGTAGAGATTCATAAAATATTGGGCCTGGTCTATTTTTCCCAAAATAAGCCCTCGGAAGCACAGATACAGTTTGAATCGGCGTTATCGATTACACCGGACTTAACACTTGACCCGTTGTATGTTTCGCCTAAGATATTGGAGTTTTATAATCAAATCAAAAAAGAGTGGATTCTGAGACAAAACCAAAGTACCAACGATAGACCCAAAAGTGAAGTGCGGTACATACTCGTACAAGATCCGCGCCCTGCTGCGGCTTTGCGGTCGATGATTTTACCGGGTTGGGGCCAGAGTTATAAAGGCGAAAAAAACAAAGGTTTTCTATTCGCTTCTTTATGGAGCGTCGGTATATTAAGTTCTTTGGTGACTCATCTTGCCCGCGGGAATGCTGAAGACAGGTATTTGTCGGAAACGGACCCAGCAAGAATCCAATCGGAATATGATAAATTCAACAAGCTGAATAAATTGCGGAATAATTTGCTGTTTTTTTCGGCTGGAGTTTGGGTCTATAGTTACCTCGATGCGATTTTGTCGCGCGGCCCGCGTAAGAACCGCCTTCCCCAAAATAGGCGCGCCTTTTTGGTACTCCCTGCCGCGTCGCCGAAACAAGCGCATCTGACCATTCTCATAAAATTTTAATTTTCTTCCGATAAGGAAGAACCGGGACTCCTCGTGCAGACATTTAATGCCCTTTTTGGAGCAGCCCCTAATTGATTTAAACGCACGCGTGCGCGGCTCTTGCGGCTCTTAAGGCGTGTGAGAGATCGTCAAGATCAAACGGTTTTGAGAGCGCTACACGAAATCCATACCTTCTAAAATCAGCCATCACGGGGTGATTGCTCTCCCCACTAGCGACAATGACGTTAACTTTCGGGTCGATCTGTTTCAGATACGAAATCGTTTCCTCCCCGCCCATTCCGTTCGGAATGTTTAAATCCAGAATGACCGCTTCGAACGGCTGTTGTGTCTCTTGTGCGGATTGGAACATTTCGATGGCTTCGTTTCCGTTTTCTACGCATTCCACATCATACCCTAACCGGTTCAACATTTTTCGAGTGATTTCTCTTATGAAGAGATCGTCGTCCATGATGAGCACCCGGATCGCCTGTAAAAATTGGTTTCGCGTTGTCATTGTCGCCTCTCGCCTTTTATGCTCTGTGTTCATTATCTAATGAATGAGAAATCACGCAAACATTATACCACTTTATGCCCTCAGCAAAGCCCTCAACTCTGGACAAAATTCTGTGAAAGAATTTCACACATTTGCGCAATTTATGCACTAAAGCGTTTTAGTCACGATATTTCCATTTCATTCTCAACTTGTTCAAGAAATGAATCGATAAGGATAATAGCTTTGTTTCTTTTCTAGTTAACTCTGAAAGATTCTTGGATTTTCGAAAGGTCTATCGTTTGGCATCTCTATTGCTTTCTCACAATCGCACAACGATCAACGTGTTTGTTGAACTAATGGCAGGAGTTGTAAAATGAAGTTGTACAAGGGATTTGTTGTGGTTTTAAGTTTTCTGCTGGTTGCGAACTTATTACGGGTGCAGCGACAATCCAACATCGTCAAGTTCCAATACCGGGACAATCAGTCCGACTCTTGTACTGGATGAAAATTCATTATCGACAAATGTGGTGTTAGTTATTAATATGAACATGTGGTTTGTGGACAGCAGCGGCAATCTTTTGGATCCGCGTTTTCAAAACAATAAGAAGATCATCGAAGATAATATCAAAGATTCCATCGAAGTCTTTGAAGATAAAAATGACAATGGGATTAAAGACGATTAGTCATTTTGTTCTTTTAAGTACATTCGTTTTCAGACCGCGTTACTGGTGGGCATGTAATCCGTGATGAGTAGAGCGGCGCACATCCGCGCCGCATCCGCTCATCACAATGAATGCCATAATAAGTTTGGGGTTCCGTTCCCATCCTGCTGGAACGGATCGATTACAGCTTTTCGCTTCTTTGACGAATTGATACCTTAGATTAATTTTAAACCAAGTGGGGAGGTCATTGCAATTTAAAATACTGTTTTTGACGAATCCTGACAAGTACAATTTACTCGAGGCTTGGAATAATGAGCGAAGCGTGGTGTTATCCACTCAGCATAAGGAAAAAACCATCGCAATCGCAAAAAATGAGAAGCCACAAGTCATTGTTGTCGATTTCGATCAAGTCGAATCCCAGCTATTAGATTTTTTGAGTCATCTATTAAATGGCTCCAGAGACCTCAGGGTCATTGGTTTGACAGAAAAGAGTCCTTTGAATGTTGTGGTGCAAGCCATGAAAATGGGGGTTCATCAAGTTATCCATACCAGGGAAGAGCCTCTCAGACTTCAAGAGGAATTATCCGATCTCTTTGAAAACTGGGGAGATTTGAGAGAAGGCGTTGACTTATTTCATCGGCAGAGAGAAAAATACGACTTCGGCAGCATCATATCTCAAAGTCCGGAGATGCAGCGTGTTTTGGAAATGATTTCCAATATTGTACAGCGAAAACGAGTGACAGTATTGATTCGGGGTGAAACTGGAACAGGCAAGGAGCTGATAGCTCGCGCTCTTCATTACAATTGTTTTGACGAATTTGCACCGTTTGTAGAGATTAATTGCAATGCCTTGCCAGAAAATCTTTTAGAGTCCGAACTTTTTGGCCACGAAAAAGGCGCTTTCACGGATGCTCGGACTCAGAAAAAAGGCCTTTTTGAAGTCGCTCACAACGGCACCTTGTTTTTGGATGAAATAGGAGAAGTCAGCCATAACATCCAGCTTAAGCTGTTGAAGGCGTTGGAGGATAAAAAGATACGTCGTTTAGGAGGCACTCAGGAAATACAGATCGCGACCAGGATTATTGCGGCGACCAATCGCGATCTACAGGCGGCTATTCGGGAAGGCCACTTTCGAAGCGACCTCTATTATCGTTTAAATGTGGTTTCGGTTCATCTGCCTCCGTTACGGGAACGGGGTGATGATGTGCTCTTGTTAGCGCGTCACTTTTTGGCCCACTATGCTCAGGAATATGAAACTCCGTTAAAAGAGATTACGCCGGAAGCGGGAGAGCTATTAAAAAGCTATCCCTGGCCTGGCAACGTCCGCGAACTTAAGCATACCATAGAACGTATCGTTTTGTTGAGCATGTGTGATATCGTGACGCGTGACTGTCTCGAAGATGCTATCCAGTCTGAAACTCCGTTAATATTAACTGAGAAAAAGAAGTCTACCAGTTTACAAATAAATATTCCTCCTGAAGGCATCAGTTTGGAAGAAGGGGAGTCGCACCTTATTAAAGCCGTTCTGGAAAAGATGAACTGGAACAAACGCAAGACCTGCCAAATTCTAAAGATATCCAGAACACGTCTCGACCGCAAAATACAAAAATTTGATCTGATCTCTGACTAAACCGGACAAACCGACAAGAAAAAGCTCGCCCACAGAATCAGATCTGCCACAGAATTGAACTAGAAATTGAAAAAAATCATTCCCGCCCAGCTTCATTTCCCATCCGGTCAAATAGCCTCCACGCTCTTACTCTTATTCACTTTTGGAGTCTTGTAAAAGCGAGTATGAGTACGAGCATGAGTTTGAGTATGATATGCATTCCATTCATGTGCTGCTTCACCGCGCTAAGAATGAGTCAGGTTTGAATGGCAGCATTTCGCTACACTTTTATTAATTTCTCAATTCGTATAGTAGCATTTCGCTACCGTCTGTCTTTTTTGATAAACTGAGTTGAATTTGGTTTGATTTAGGGGTAAGTTACAGAATAACAGAGAGATAACCCATTTATTGATTCATGTATTGTCGTTTGGCATACCCTTTGTATGTATTCTTGCAAGCTTTTAAAGCGGCGTTCCTTACCAACCGGAAATAATATCGAGGTGTTCGTACGATGACGAACCTTATAGTGAACAATAAGGAACGCCGCTGAAAAATTTGATTGCTTGCGAAGGTGAACATAGGCGCCTAAAATAAAAGATGCGAAGAACTCGTTTTACCCTTAAAGCTAAAACCCAAGGAGGCTTTTATGAAAGACCTAAGAAATAATACGGCGATAATCGTTTGGTCGCTGCTGTTCATTGCAGTGATATCGTTTGTTGCATGTCGTGAGAACCAACCGTTGTCATTTACAGGAACAGAAGATTCCGAAACCGTCCTTTTTAAGAAGGGTCCGGGCAGCGACGGAAAAGGAGATGTGGATCCGTTTCCCGAGTCTGCTTTGTTGATGACGAGAAAACGTGAGGAAAATGAAGCTGGAGTGAGCAAGGCAGTAATCGGCCCTGCGGGCGGCGTTTTATTCCACGGCGACCATCGGTTAGAAATAGCGCCCGGGGCGTTAGATGAAGCAGTAGAGCTGACGTTCTCCATGCCGGTTAGCACTCCTGATACCCTGATGTTTGACCTGGGGCCCGACGGCCTGACTTTTAACCCTGGCTCTTCGGTCAAGCTCGTTGTCAGCTTCGATCATGCTTATACCAGCGGTTTAGATGAGACAATATTTGACATCGTGGTCTATAATCCTAAGCTTGGCAAGTGGCAGAAGGTCTTGAGCGCAGTAGACACCGAGCTCAATCTGGTGAGCAGCGATGAAATTGTGAAGGGCGCTCTGAAGCACTTTTCAAGATATGCGATTTCAAAGGGTTAGTTGAAAACTTTATTTAAGATTAATCCAAAAGGTGACCTTCTTAATTGAGGATAAAAATGTTGATTATTAAAGTGTTATATGCACGCTTGAAACGAGTCATTTTCAGAGAATCAAAAGAAGGTCACCTTTTTCCAGTGTATCAATAATTAATTAACGAACCGTGGGGGTCAACAGGTTGAAAGGCAACCTTAAAAAACACGAAAAAAGTAGGGAAGCTGTGTGCGACGATTTACTCGAGCAGGAATTTCAACAATGGCTGGCTACTGTGAAAACGAGCCCCAAGAAATTGGATACGGCGCTTAAAGAGCTGCGCCGATTCAACCGTCAACTTCTTGAAGAAAAGGAACAGGCGCAGAGAATTTGCTTCTTTGAAAAGTCAGTTGAACAGCTTCTGCATAATTGTTTTCCGAATTTAACGAAGCCAGAAGAGATTAAAATTCAACTTTGGAAAGGCCACAATTACGAAACTTTTGGCGACTGGGGCAAAGCCTTATCGGCTTACCAAAAGGTCATCGATATATGTGATTCGGAAGCATTGACCTCCTACAAAGCTGAAGCGTATCGATGGATTGGCCATATTCAAGTAATGCAAAATCGATGGAGCGAGGCCATAAAATCCTATCAGATAAGTTTAAAATTGACCCAGGACAATGGCGATCAGAAGAATAAAGCCTATGTCTACAGCGGATTAGCTTATTATTATTTTGAAAGAGCGGAGTTAACAAAAGCAGTTTCCTATTGGGAAAAGGCGCTGGAGCTGGCAGAAAGGCTGAACGAGATAAGATTATTGGCGCAGACCAATAATAATCTGGGCGCCGTGGCCAATGTTCAGGGTCTGTGGGAAAAAGCGCTTGCTTATTTTAGCAAAAGTCTTCCGCGCTTTGAAAAAATTGGAGAATCCAGAGGACTTGCAGAAACGTACCATAACGTGGCGATGACTTACGCAGATGCAGAACGTTGGTCCGAAGCAGGCGCACACTATGAGATAAGTTATCAATTGGCGAAAGAGACGGGTGATGTGCGTCTGCAAGCCACGGTAAAACTCAATCGGGCGGTATTGTTTATGGCCATCGGTGACTTATATTTCGCAGAAGCCTTATGTCAGCAAGCGCTGCGGAGGTATTTGCAGCTCGAAGATCATTTAGGTCAAGCCGATGCTTATAAATTTTTGGGTATGATCAATTCTAAGAAGCAGCAATGGGACACGGCGAAGTCATACTTTGAAAAAAGCATCCAAA
This sequence comes from bacterium, assembly GCA_046756745.1. Classification (GTDB taxonomy): domain Bacteria; phylum Zhuqueibacterota; class Zhuqueibacteria; order Oceanimicrobiales; family Oceanimicrobiaceae; genus JBHHWX01. Next base: position 9,277 of record JBHHWX010000191.1, read on the forward strand.
CAACTCGAAAATTCAAAAATCCCCTCTGTGAAGCTGAGACTCATATGGAATTTGGGCAGATGTGGAAGCAAAAGGGAAACAAAAAATTAGCTCAAAAACAGCTCGAACAAGCACTGAGTTTATTTACTCAACTTAAAGTGAAAAAAGAGATTGAAAAAGTAAAACATGAGATAGCTGAACTATAACAAAAGGGATTTAGCGGTTGGGATCGCCGGTCAAAACGTTCACCAACCGCCATTATCTTCTTTAAAGTTTGTCGTGATTTGTTCGGGTGGTAACCGGAAAAAGTTAGGAGAAAGTCATGTGGCTTTTTGTGTGTATTCTATCATTTCAAGGCTTTTTAGTTGTGGCTGTCGGTTGTCGTCCCTCGGCGAGAGAAAAGTCTTGGATTTTGATGAGGGATGCTGAAAGAACCTCTCATGTGCAACCGTTATCTTCTCGTTTTATGGCCTTCTTGGGTGGCATCCTTGACGAGAGAAGTCTTAAAGGATTCCCGCACACGAGAATATTACAGGCATCCCTCATTTTATTACAACAAACAATTAGGTGTTGAAAATGTGCCAAAATAGAATTCTATTTTACTCCCACGATGCATACGGTATGGGAAACATCCGCCGGACTCTGGTTATTTGTGATCGGCTGACCCAAGAGATTCCGGACCTGGCCATTTTAATTGTGACCGGCTCCCCGGTTATCCACGCGCTTAGAATACCCGAACGGGTCGATTACGTAAAATTGCCGTGTCTTGTACGAGATGAGCGGAAGGCGTTCAGTTCCAAGTTCTGGGACATGGGTTTAAAAGAGCTCATGCATTTTCGATCGGAATTGATTCTTTCTTCTATCAAAAGTTTTGAACCCAATCTGGTGGTTGTGGATAAAAAACCTGTGGGGATTAAGCGGGAATTTTTGACTGCTCTGAGATACCTGAAAGTCTTTCTTTCGGATACTAAAATTGTTTTAGGATTGAGGGACATTTTAGACGA
>JBHHWX010000192.1:0-10245 GCA_046756745.1 bacterium
TACAAGCTTCAGCTTACTGGTGAACACCCAACGAATGTCCCGCTCCTGAATGACATCCGCACACTCGTAACTGACCGATTACTCCGGCTTGGTTTTTTTTCTTGAATTCTTCCCTGGGAATTCGTATGCTAAGTTTGTCCTATTCATACCGTTAAATCACTCTCATCATATTCATATCAAATAAGGAGAAGAGCCATGGCTGACAGTATTTACAAAGTCGTTGAATTGGTTGGAACAAGCGATACCTCCTGGGAACAAGCCGCAAAAAATGCCGTGGAGACGGCAGGTAAAAGTCTTAAAAATCTGAGAATCGCCGAGATTAATAAACTGGACATGACGATTGAAAACGGAAAAGTTCAGGCTTTCCGCGCCAAGGTCAGTCTGTCCTTTAAATATGAAACCGGCGACTGACTCTGAAACAGGGTTGATCGTAAATCGTACATCGTTAATCATATATCTTATATCAGATTCCGGACTCGAAAATAGTCGATTTAGGATATGCGATCTACGATTTGCGATCTTCAAAGGGAAGCTCGACTCTCAAATCAAAACCCTGACAGGGTTAATTGGACGATCACAGCTATCGTTTTGCCGATCAGAACCCTGTCAGGGCTGATAGGTTATTTAGTGTCTGAATCTTCTGCTCGTAATCATGAGATTCCGGCTTAAAGATTGCCGGAATGACAGCTCCGAAGGAGTTTTCGTTCAGACACTATTTGGGTTTGATATTTTCCGCTCTGCCCGAGAGACGCTTTCCCTCGTCTTCGTCTACCCGGTTCAAGATGAGCCCGCCCACGACAAAAAACAAGATCACCATGGCGATACCGGCGCGTTGCGAAGAAAAGATACGGTTAACTTCCCCAACCAGCAATGGCCCCATAAAAGCCGTGGCTTTTCCAGAAAAGGCAAAAAAACCAAAAAACTCGGTCTCTTTATCCTCAGGTAAAAATCGCCCCATCAATGAACGGCTGGCGGCTTGATTGGGCCCCAAGAAGAATCCGGTAATGAGGCTCGCCCCCCAAAAAATGAGCTTGCTGTGCGCGAAGACCACAATGAGGGTAGAGAGGATAAAAGCCAGGTTGGTTATTTGGATGGTCTTCTTCCCGCCGATACGATCGTCGAGAAATCCGAGCGTAAAGGCGCCCAGACCGGCCGTAATATTGAGGACGATACCGAGTACCATCAATTCTGTGAAGCTGAAATCGAATACGGTCTTGGCAATGATTCCGCCCAATGAGTAGAGCGTGACGATGCCGTCGTTGTAAAAAATCCGGGCGATGAGCAGCCGGACGATCTGGCGGTAACGTCGAATCTCATGAAACGTATCCCGCAGTTGCTGATAACTCGACAGAAAGAGTCTGCCGAAGGACGTTCGGTTTTCCGGGACTCTTTCGTTCACCCAAATAAAAATCGGGATACTGAAGACGGCAAACCAAACGGCCACAAGCATATTTGTAGCGCGAATGTTCTCGCCGGCTTCTTTTGAAAAACCGAACCAGGGGTTTTCCGGGTAAACGAAACCGAATAAGGCAAGGGTCATGGCCAGCAAACCGCCAAAATATCCCAGCGCCCAACCATAGCCGGAAATACGTCCGATTTTTTCCTGTGGCGCCACATCCGGCAAAAAAGCATTGTAAAAGACCATCCCCAGCTCCATAGCGATACTGGAGATGACAAAAAAGATAAGCGCTTTCTCGACTTGACCTGGCAAAGCGAAATACAAAGAGCCGGTACACAGCACGCACACAACGGTGACAATGAATAGGATACGTTTGCGAAAACCGCCGCGATCGGCGAGCGCGCCCAAAAGTGGGGAGCTTAATGCCACAATTATGGCTGCGGTTGCGAGCGCCCGGGTCCATTGGGTTGTACCGACATTTTTGTTCAGAGCTATTTGGTCGGCAAAATATGCGGAAAAAATAAAAGTCAAAACCAGCGCAGCGTACGAAGAATTGGCGAAATCGTACATAGCCCAGGCAAAGACTGCGCGCCGGTCATAGCGTTGCGATGATGACATCCACCCTCCTCAATGAGCTTACCGTCATAGAACGCTTGACAGTACCAAGCATTGACTGAGAACTCAACGTTCGTGTCAGCAACTGATTGTTTTTGTATCTTTGCGGTTCATTAATCCGTCACCTTACTCAAAAAATCAAACCAGGCCCGGTACAAACGGACTGTGTTATCCAGGCCTTTGACGCCGTGTCCCTGTCGTTCGGTGAAAGTAAATAATTTTTCACGAAATGTCAAGACATCGACGGTTTTGGTTTCGTATCGATCCCAAAAAAATCTTGCTTCTTGCAACATATTTCTTTATATTCACTGTTCAATATTTAAAACCTGCCGGTTTTTGTATTTCGATTCTATTTCGATTCTAATTATCGTATCAGTATCGTTTTTAACATCTTTTTATTCATCTATTCGAGGAGGAATTCATGCTGGATTGGCTCCCCCAGAATGTCTCGACTTATGGCGGCGAAATCGACAAGTTCTTTTACTTGATATACTACATCACAGCAACCGTGATGTGGTTAGTTTTTGCAACCATGATTTACTTCTTAGTCAAATACCGCTATAAAGAAGGTCGAAAAGCCAGGTACTACCACGGCAACAATACGCTTGAAATCATTTGGACAAGCGTCACCACAATCGCGATGCTCGTTTTAGCTCTCATCAGCAAGCCCGTTTGGAGCCATATCAAACAGGAGCTTCCGCCATCGAACATCGCAGTACAGGTGACCGGCAAGCAATTCAACTGGGAAGTCCTTTATCCCGGGCCTGACGGGATTTTTAGTACGGAAGATGATTATCAAGTCGATAATCAAATACATGTTCCGGAAGATCAAGTTGTTCATGTGATATTAAAAGCAAAAGATGTCATTCACAGTTTTTTTGTCCCGGCCTTGCGTATGAAACAGGACGCTGTCCCGGGTCGTGAGATTGCCGCCTGGTTCAAAGCGGTGGAGCCGGGAAAATACGAAATTCCGTGCGCTGAACTGTGCGGTTTTGGACATTCCGGCATGCTTGGATATCTTTTTGTCCATACCCCTTCCGAGTATGAAGAATGGGTCAAGAAAACCTGGCCCGACAATCAATAGCTATCCTTTAGAATTCAACATAGTAAATAGAGAGGAAGAGAATGAGTGAATCATCTGCACCAAAGGAGGTTCAAACCCACGAGCATGAGCATGGTTTTGTTCGATCCTATCTTTTTTCGACCGATCATAAGATGATTGCCAAGCAGTTTCTGCTTTTAGGGCTTGTGATGCTGCTGCTCGGCGGCGGCTTGGCCCTGATGGTCCGATGGGAATTAGCCTACCCGGAAAAGCCGCTGCCGCTGATCGGGGCTTCTGAAAAGTATCTCGAGACCGGTGAAGTCGAGACAGCGATGGACCGGTACTGGGAAGAGGAGCTCGAGAAACCCGAAGAAGAACAGGGCTGGATGACAAAAAGAATGCCCGTGGGTATTATCTCGCCAGCTTTTTATAATGCGCTTTTTACCATGCACGCCACCATTATGGTTTTCTTTGTGGTGATGCCCATTCTTGTCGGCTGTTTCGGGAATTATCTGATCCCGCTCATGATCGGCACTCGCGATATGGCTTTCCCAACTTTAAACATGTTATCTTTTTGGACCGCCGTGTTATCCGGGGGCATCATGGTCGCCGGTTTCCTTGTGCCTGGCGGGCATGCAGCGACCGGCTGGACCGCTTATCCGCCGCTCTCGGCAGACCCCGCCTGGACCGGAACCGACTGGGGACAAAATCTGTGGTGTATCAGTCTGCTCGTACTCGGCATCTCATCTTTGATGGGGTCGGTCAATTATATTACCACGATTATCAACATGCGCGCCCCTGGCATGACTTTTATGCGATTACCGCTGACTATTTGGTCACTGTTTATCGTCGCCATTTTGTTGTTGCTGGCATTACCGGTTTTGACCTCGGCATTAGCGATGCTGCTTTTCGACCGTTTGGCTGGGACGAGTTTCTTCGACGCAAGCGCCGGCGGCGACCCCTTGCTGTGGCAACACCTGTTCTGGTTTTTCGGCCATCCGGAGGTGTATATTTTGATTCTTCCGGCTATGGGCATCGCCTCGGAAATTTTGCCGGTTTTTTCGCGCAAACCGATTTTTGGGTACAAAGCGATGGTGTACGCCATGTCCGCAATCGGCTTTCTCGGCTGGATCGTCTGGGGGCATCATATGTTCCAAAGCGGCATGAACCCGGCGCTGGGATCGACTTTTATGATCTCCACTATGCTGATCGCGGTACCCTCTGCCATTAAAACTTTTAACTGGTTAGGCACGTTGTGGGGCGGGAATATTCGCTTTACCGTTCCCATGTTAAATTCATTAGCGTTCGTATCGATGTTTGTCATCGGCGGACTGTCCGGTATTTACATGGCCTCCACACCGGTGGATATTTTTATTCATGATACCTACTATATCGTCGCTCATATTCACTACGTCGTTTTTGGCGGCAGTATTTTCGGCATCTTTGCGGCGGTCACCTACTGGTTTCCGAAAATGTTTGGCCGTATCATGAATCAAAAGCTGGGCAAGATCCACTTCTACCTCACGTTCATCGCGTTCAACTGCACGTTCTTCCCGATGCACATTCTCGGCGTCGGCGGCCATATGCGCCGGATCTACAATCCTATGCAATACGAGTTTTTGCAGCAGTTTGAGGGCATCAATATTTTTATTACGATGAGCGCTTTTACATTGGGCATGGTGCAGTTAATTTTCTTATACAATGTGTTTTACAGCATGTTTCGGGGCAAAAAAGCCGAAGATAATCCATGGCAAGCCAACACTGTGGAATGGACTGCACCGACTCCGCCGCCACACGGAAACTTCTCAACCACGCCGCACGTTTACCATGCTCCTTACGAATACAGCGCTCCCGGCGTGGAAAACGATTGGCTGCCACAAACGCAAAAACTGCAGCCAGCAGCCGGAGATGGGAAAGAATCATGAGGTACACAAGACCTAACGCGGTTGAACCGCACGTGAAAACAACTCAAATCAGTATAAAACAATGGTAACCCATATTGATGCAACAGGATAATTGGATTGATGGATTACTGGATTTTTGTGAAGTTTCATATTACATTGATCCAGGTCACCAATAATCCATCAATCCGCGCTCATAATCTTTGATCTTAAATAATTTGCAATTTTGTGTAAAACTTGGGTGATAATACCATAAAATGAAAAATCGTAAGCTTTTATTTTTTCTCCTCAGTGTCATGCTCTTTTTATATGCCATCGCGGTGATAACTGTCTTGGTAAAAAATTAGATGTCCGAGCAGGGGATGACGGAAAGCGCCGTTGTTGAGAAGAGAGACGAGGTCGGTCTCGAAAAAGACCTTGGCGGCGGAGTGCCGCCGATAATTGAGGAGCCATTTTTTGACCCTGGGGATAACGGAGCGAATGGTGAGACAGGCGGGCCCTTAGGCAATGCTTTTCTGGCAATTCTGCTTTTCATTGGCGCCGACGTCATGTTGTTTGCCGGTTTGATTGGCGCGTTCGTCGTGTTCCGGTTTGGCTCGACAGATTGGCCGCCTCCTGGCCAGCCTATGCTGCCGATTGGCGTCACAGGCGTTAATACCGGAATTCTCCTCGCCAGCGGGTTTACCATGCTGCTTACTTGGCGTTCGCTGAGAAATTGGAACCGGCAGACGGTTTTGAAATGGCTGACGCTGACGGCAATCGGTGGCTCGGTTTTTTTAATGGTGCAAGGTTACGAATGGCTGCGATTGATTCGCTTCGGATTTACGCTGCAGTCGAGTATTTACGGCGCCATTTTTTATACGTTAATCGGATGCCATGCCTTACACGTCTTAGGCGCAGTGGGCTGGTTGTTAACCGTTCTCACACGGTTAAAATTTAAGCCGGAAGCCTACGCTTGGAATCGTTTTACCGGCATTAAATTAATCGGTATGGTTTGGTTTCTGGTGGTCGCGTTGTGGCCGGTTTTATATGGATTAGTTTATTTAAATTGAGCGATAAAATGAAGAAAATAATGGGTCTTGTCTTGTTCGTTTTGGGGGTACAGGTTTTTACCCCACTTTCCGGCTATGCCTGTCCGGGATGTGGGGCTGCGTTAGATGCAACTGCCGGACGTGGATTTAACATGAGCACCCTTTTTCTTATGGCGATGCCGTTTGTCGTCTTTGGGTCTGCCGCTGTCGGAATCATTTTTGTCCAACGATCCAAAAAACAAAAAACGAATTCCGAAAACCATCCGGATCACCTAACGCGGCGGAGCAGCAACCAAAATTGATCCGGACATTTATGCTCCAACAATCCAAAACTCCGTTTGATTAATTGTTAAGAATGAAACATATTTAATTTTTTTGCAAAAAAACAAAGTTTCTCGAGATAATAGAATTAAAGAGAGGAGAGAACATTGAGTCAAGCATCCGTACACGCTGTCGACCCCGCCGAATCGCCGCTGACCCCGGAAAGTTGGGGGAAGTTAGGAATGTGGATTTTCCTGGCAGCCGACGCCATGACGTTTGGCGCACTGCTTGCCGGTTATGGCGCTGTTCGCGCCGGAAGCGTGGATTGGCCGGTTCCACAAGAAGTTCTGGGAATCCAACTTACTGCTGTTATGACCTTTCTACTTATCTGCAGCAGTCTGACCATGGTGAAAGGATTGTCTGCGATTAAACACAACGACAGAAAAGGCATGGTTAAGTATCTGGCTTTAACCATCTTAGGCGGAGTCATTTTTTTGGGATTGCAAGCTTATGAGTGGACCCATTTAATTCATAGCGGATTAACGTTAAGCCAAAATCCTTATGGCAACTATCTTTTTGGAACAACTTTTTTTGTGATAACAGGCTTTCATGGCGCACATGTTACCGCCGGCGTCATCTATCTGGCTGTGATTGCTCTAAAAGGCTTAAACTCAGGTTACACTGCCGACAAAGCAAATCTCGTTGAAATTGCCGGATTATATTGGCATTTTGTTGATTTGGTTTGGATTCTTGTTTTTACTTTTGTATATCTAATATAGCGTTCGAGGAGAGGACTCATGTCGACACATCATCAAGAACCCAATTATCTAATAATTTTTTTAGCTCTATCGGTTTTGACCGTCGTTGAGGTCGGCCTCGTTTTCTTGCCGATTGGGAAACTGGTTATTGGCGCAACTTTGATTGTGCTGGCGCTGACCAAAGCCGTTTTAGTCGCTTTATATTTCATGCACCTTAAATACGAAAAATTCGCACTCGGAGTTATCGCGTTTATCCCGCTTATCCTGTGTACATTGCTAATTTTTTCTCTGCTGCCGGATTTAACAAACAATAATAAAGTCCGGAAAGTGCAGCAAGAAACGGTTGACAACGTTGCGAATGCGGGTGAGGATGAAGTCAAGACGGAGAATCATTGATGCTCCCTCATGAAACCGGGTATCCCATCTGGCTGCACCGTTTTGCAAAACTCGTGGTCGCAGCGACATTCCTTTTAATTTTTATCGGAGGGCTGGTCACGAGCACCGGATCCGGTCTATCGGTACCGGATTGGCCGACGACTTACGGCCAATCCATGTTTTCCTTCCCCTTGTCGAAAATGATTGGCGGCATTCTTTACGAACACGGCCACCGCATGGTCGCGACAGTTGTCGGTTTCCTCACGGTTATTCTCGCGATCTGGATTGGTTACAAAGAGAAGCGGCAATGGGTTAAATGGCTGGCTTTTGGAGCCTTGATTGCCGTCATCGCGCAAGGCATACTCGGGGGCGTCACCGTGCTTTTCCTCCTGCCAACTTCCGTTTCCGTTTTGCATGGCTGCTTGGCTCAAACCTTTTTCTGTATGACTCTTTGCCTGGCCATGTTCACATCGCAAGAGTGGCTTACAGCCGAAGGGCGCAATCCTAACGAGAGCGCCCCCCGATTGCAGAACTGGGCCTTGCTGACGACCTGTCTCGTTTTCTTGCAACTGATTTTAGGCGCCATTATGCGTCATGCCGGGGCTGGGTTGGCGATTCCGGATTTCCCGCTTGCGTTCGGTAAAATCATCCCTCCGATAAAGTCTCAACAAGTCGCTATCCATTTTCTACACCGAATTGGCGCGTTACTGGTGACTTTTTCGGTTTTGGCAACTGTTTACCATGTCGTGCGTAAACATTCTAACACGCCTAAGCTCATGCGTCCGGCTTTGACGCTGATTGCCGCGTTGGTTGTGCAAATTTTATTAGCAGGGTTCACGATTTGGACAAAAAAAGCGGTCCTTCCTACGACCGCCCATGTCGCCGCCGGCGCGTTTATTTTAGCCAACAGCCTCTTTCTTTACCTGCGGTCGCGGCTCTTATTTGGAAGCGCCGAAGCCTCAATCGAAGGAGACTTGATAAAACAACCGACGTTATCTTAGTTAATTAACTGCTAAGGAAGAATATTTGATAGCCTATTTATCCAACTTTTGGGAATTGACCAAACCACGAGTGACTTTCATGGTGCTCGTCAGCACACTGGGCGGTTTTTATCTCGGAACACAGGATTCTATCGGACTTATTTTGCTCTTCAATACGTTATTAGGAACGTGGTTTGTTGCCGGAGGAACCAACGCGTTGAATCAACTCATCGAACGCGACCGGGATGCACAAATGAAGCGCACGAAAAATCGCCCCATCCCCGCGGGACGGCTCACTGCGAGCCAGGTCGCTGTTTTTGCTACGTTCATTTCAATCTTTGGCATTTTGTATCTTTGCTTTGCTGTAAATCTTCTCACCGGGGCGCTCGCTGCGGTCACTTTGGGCAGTTACATTTTTATTTACACTCCTCTGAAACGCACAACCCCCTTTTCAACGGTTGTCGGAGCTGTGCCAGGAGCGCTGCCCGCGATGGGTGGCTGGGTCGCCGCAACAGGCGTTGTCAGCATCGAAGCCTGGGTGCTTTTCTCGATTTTATTTTTTTGGCAGCTTCCCCACTTTTTAGCAATTGCGTGGATTTATCGAGAAGACTATGCGCGAGGCGGATTTCAAGTGCTTTCTATGGCCAAACAAAATGATTTTCATTCACGTCTCTATATCATTCTCAATTGTCTGGCTCTCCTGCACGTTAGCTTGCTGCCGACCTTAATTGGTCTTACGGGCGTGATTTATTTTATCGGCGCCTTGATTTTGGGTCTGGGGTTCCTCGCCGCGGGTGTTCGAGCCTCACTCCAAAAATCAAATCATACAGCTAAGCAGCTTTTGCACGCCTCGATTATTTATTTACCCATTCTCATGCTTCTCATATTTGTTGACAAAATTTAATTAATTTCATATTGTTTTTTCTTGCTTTATAGAATAGTTTTGTTTAGTTTGTTGCAGCGGGGTAATCAAAGAGGCTCAATGCGGATACAAATCCTTCTACGCTTATTTTTTCAGTAACTCCTTTAACTTTTTCCGGTTTCGATCTCTGACGTCTGAAGCGCCTCTCATGACCTAATTTCTCCTCGATTTTTCTTTGAGTTCATTGTCTCGTTTCGGGTGTTAATATGAAAGAGCCTGGGCAAGAAAGTCTACAGCTCGATCTTGGGTTAAGCAGAGGGCATCAATCAGGGGAACTCAAAGCTGAAAAAGATGTTTATCTCACCGGCTATCATCGAGATTACGATACCTACCGCCTACTCGTAGAGCATTCCTTAGACGGCATCACCATTTATCAAGACAAACGGGTCGTTTTTGCGAACAAGCGCATTGCAGAAATACTCGGCTATTCCGTTGAAGAACTTTTGCTTCTTTCACCGCAAGAGGTCGAAGATCTGATACACCCTCTGGATCAACCTTTTGTTAAGGAGCGAATCTTTTCTCGACTTGCCGGGAAAGAGAGGCTGCCAAGATATGAAACTCGAATGGTGCGAAAGGATAAGAACGTCCGCTGGGTGGAGCTGGCAGCGACACACATTGAGTTCCGTGGCAGGCCGGCGATTCAAACGTCTGTCATGGATATCACCGATCGCAAGCGGGCGGAGGAAGCGTTGCAAGAGGTGAACATCGCGCTAGAAAATGATATGCCGGGTCTCGCCTGTCTTGATTCGGAAGCCATGCGCGATATTTCCGAACATAATCGTGTTAACAACGCCCTTCAAGAAAGCGAACAAAGATACCGTGATTTATTTCAAAATTCTCCTTATGCGATTTTCATTCATGATAAGGAAGGCAATCTTTTGGATGTCAATCCTGCTGCCTGCCGACTGCATAAAATGGAGTATGATACGCTTATCCAAAAAAACCTAGGAGATTTGGTGCC
>JBHHWX010000193.1:0-10219 GCA_046756745.1 bacterium
TGAAAAACAATATGTAAACGCAGTGTACGCATAGAAAAACGAGATAAATTATTTGCGTTAAGATAAGATTTGTATTTCACAAATTTGTAGATTTTTCTTGACATACTTAAAAAAAATCAACATCTTTTTACAAAAGCCCGCCAAAAAAAGAAGGTCGCGTCTATACTCAGTTTCTAAAGAAGTGAAAAAGCCTCTCTGTTAATTCTCAACAGCAGTTTTTCTTTCTTACAAAATAATTCACAAACAGATTTTTTAAGGGAAACATTTATCCCAATTTAAGGAGAAATCATGTCTGATAACATCGATCAACATAACGGCCATTTAGAATGGCAAAAAGGCGTCTGCGGCATCTGCCCGGCCGGCTGCTGGGTGGAAGTCGGCCTGAATCACGGTAAAATGGTGGATATTCGTCAAGACACGTCGCATCCGCTGGGCATGATCTGCCGCCGCGGGCAGCACGCCCCGGAAATTATTTACTCCGAACGCCGGCTTAAATACCCCATGAAGCGAGTCGGGCCGAAAGGAGCTCTTGAATTTGAACGCATCACCTGGGATGAGGCCTACGACAGCATCGTTGAGAATTTGAACAAAATCAAAAAAGAATCCGGACCGGAAGCGGTCGCTATTTACACTGGACGCGGCGCCTTTGAATTGTCCTTGTGCGATATGTACCAACCCAAAAACGTGGCTGTGTCCTCGGCGTCGAATATCCTGTTTCCGTTCGGCTCCCCCAACACCATGGGAGTGGGCGCGCTGTGTTATGTTTCTTTTGCGATGATCGCGCCGCACGTCACCATGGGCCGTATGCTTATCGATATGTTCACGGACATGGAAAATGCCGAGCTGCTGGTCGTTTGGGGAGCCAACCCGGCCACGGATTCCCCTCCCTTGGATATGCACCGTCTGGAAGCGGCAGCCAAACGCGGCGCCGACATCGTGGTTATCGATCCCAGGCGAACCGAAACCGTCACCAGCACGAAGGCGCAATGGGTTCCCATCCGGCCCGGTACAGACGGCGCGCTGGCGCTGAGTCTGATCGAAGTGATGCTCGAGGAAGACCTCTACGACGAAGATTTCGCCGACAAGTGGTGCCATGGATTCGACGAGCTGGCCAGGTATACTCAGCACTTCCGCCCGGAAGTGGTCGAAAAAATAACCGGCGTTCCAGCCGAAACCATTCGGGGTCTGGCGCGACGAATCAGCCGGGCCACGGGTGCGTGTCCGGTGATGTACACGGGTTTGGAATACTCCAACAGCGGCATCCAGGCCATCCGTGCGGTGTTGGCTTTGTTCGCTCTCGGCGGACAATTAGACGTTCCCGGGGGCATCGGACTGGCGATGCTGAACAACCATTTTCCCATCAACCGCTCCTGTAACCAGGAAAACCCGAATCTCGACTTGGCAGTGGCGCGGGACAAAGTTCCTATTTACAGCCACTACCGCGGCGAGTCGCATGCCAGCGGTTTGGTGGATTCGGTGCTGAAAGGCGAGCCGTACCGCATCCGGGGCTTGATCGTTCACGGCGCCTCGTTGCTGACCTCCTGGCCCCAGACCTCGATTTGGCGGGAGACGCTTTCCAAACTGGATTTCCATGTTTGCATCGACAGGCAGCTCACCGCCGACGCCGCTTACGCCGATATCGTGCTGCCGGCGACCACCATGTTTGAAATCGACTCTTATATGGTCTACGGCCCAATTTTCCGTTTGCGGGAGAAAATTATCGAACCGGTGGGGGAAGCGCGCAACGATTACTTGATTATGGCGGAGCTGGCCGAGCGTTTAGGTTACGGACATCTGTATCCGCAAACCGAGGAGGAGATGATCCGTTTTGCGCTCGAAGGCTCCGGATATTCTCTTGAAGACATCAAAAAAGCCGGCGGTTGGGTCAAACTTCCAACGCCGATGATGGAATACAAAAAATGGCAAAAAGGCGGTCTGCGGAAAGACGGCATGCCCGGATTTGAGACGCCGACCGGGAAATTCGAAATCTGGTCTACCACTCTCGAGGACTACGGTTACGAGCCTCTACCCAAATATACCGAACCGGTGGAAGGTCCGCAAGCAAGCCCGGATGTGGCGAAGGAGTATCCGCTGGTTTTTAACTCCGGAGCCAGACCGCACACGGATTTCCGCTCCCAGCATCACGGCATCAAAGGGCTGGTCAAAGATAACCCCGAGCCCACGGTTGAGATGAATGTCGAGGACGCCAAAACGCGAGATATTAAGAGCGGGGATTTGGTTGAAGTGCGTACGGCGAGAGGCGCGATTCCGTTTCGCGTACGTGTGACGCTCGATATCGTCAGGGGCGCCATCGAATGCAATATGGGCGGCGGCACGCCCGTCGGGCCGAAGGCCTGGCAGGATTGGAACGTAAACGAGCTTACGGATCTCAACAATTACGATGAGATCTCCGGGTTTCCGGTTTATAAAGCCCTGCTCTGCGAAGTGGAAAAAATGGAATCCGGCGGCCCGGCTTTGGCCCGGCGTGTAAACCGTCAAGTGACCGCTTGCGGCCCGCAGCTCCTTATTCCAAAATCGCACAACGGCAAGCGCAACCAACGAATTTATCTCGACAATAATGCGACCACCCGTGTCAGCGACGCTGTACGCGAGGCCATGCTGCCGTTTTTGGATGGAGCGCACGGCAACCCTTCCAGCATTCATGGCGCCGGTCGCGATGCACGTGACGCGGTAGAGAAGGCGCGCCGTTCGATAGCGAAATTGATCAACGCGCGGCCGCGAAGACTTATCTTCACCGGCGGCGGCTCGGAAGCGGATAATCTTGCGCTGAAAGGAGTCGCGTTTGGACAGAGAGATAACGGCAATCATATCATCACGACCAACGTCGAGCATCCGGCGGTCTTAGGCGCCTGCGCATTTCTAAAAAAACTCGGGTACAAAATCACCTCTCTGGCGGTGGACGAAAACGGCTGGCTCGCTCCTGAAAAGCTCTATGAAGCCGTGACGGATGAGACCATTTTGGTCTCCATCATGATGGCGAATAACGAGGTCGGCACAATTTTACCGGTCAAAGAATTGTGCGCCATCGCTCACGAACGCGGCGCGCTGTTTCATACCGACGCGGTACAAGCTATCGGAAAAATCAAAGTAGATGTGGAAGATTTAGGCGTGGACATGTTGAGTATGGCAGGCCATAAATTTCACGCTCCCAAAGGCATCGGCGCGCTTTACGTGAAAAAAAGTGTTGCATTGGAGCCGCTCATTCACGGCGGCAAGCAGGAAGGTGGATTGCGCGCCGGTACGGAAAACGTGCCTTCTATCGTGGGATTTGGCAAAGCCGCCGAGCTTGCCTGGCACAGCTTGCAGGACGCCGATAAAATGCAGGCGCTGCGCGACAAATTACAGCATGGTATCCTGCAACTCATCCCCAATGCCAAATTAAACGGTCACCCGGAGCACCGGCTGCCGAATACGCTCAATCTCACCTTACCGGAATTACGCGGGGAGTCCTTGGTTGTCGCTTTGGACCAACATGGAATTGCGCTCTCATCGGGATCCGCATGCAAATCCGGTTCGCCTTTACCGACCCACGTGCTCATGGCCATGGGGCGAAGCGAGGAAGAAGCGCATTGCGCAATACGGCTGTCGTTATCACACGCCACGACAGAAAAAGATATCGATGATACCATCTCTGCCATAGCTGAAGTATTAGAGGAGATGGAAACGACAGTGCGATTCTTGCCGTGTAAGTAGTGATTGACCGAAAACTATTCTCATTTGCCCAAAGGCGTCCTGGCCCAGGGTGAATTCCTGCTTAGCTCGGCGGGGACGCCTTCGCGAAGAAGTTTTTCAATCGCGCATTTTTCGAGTTTTCGGTCAATCACTCAGTAAAAGGTACTTTCCACTACATGTGTGAAGGAGGTTCACACAAACCGTCGAAGCGCTCAATTTCCATAATATTTTTTTCTGAATCAAATTCTATTAAAAACAGCCGATTAGAAATGTATCTAACCGGCTGTTTTGTTTCTGGCATACCGCTTGCGTTATGGGGGAGTCATATCAGTGTATTATTAATGATTCGGTTTATTTATAACTCTGTCAGGGTTAGAGTCTTCCAAAAGTGTCTCCATATTGTATGCATAAACATGAATCGTCTAGATATAATTCATAAAATTAACCCTGACAGAGTTTATCAACAACGTTAGTAATTGGAGGTAGATTGAGAATGGAAACCGTGACTGCCGAACGCAAGCAAAGTGTCATCATGAAACCGGAGGAATT
This sequence comes from bacterium, assembly GCA_046756745.1. GTDB lineage: Bacteria > Zhuqueibacterota > Zhuqueibacteria > Oceanimicrobiales > Oceanimicrobiaceae > JBHHWX01. The sequence continues at coordinate 4,243 of JBHHWX010000193.1, forward strand.
CCGGCCGGTCAACGATGAATATCAGCCTTTCCGTATCGTCGAAAGCCGCAATTGGAAACAAGAAAATCTTGAAGTCCCTCTCTTTGTAAAATTGATGATGCTGCCACAACATAAAAGAGTCTTGGAAATAGGCTGCGGCCCTGGCATTGCGTTGGCGCCGTTAGCAAAACAGTGTCGTCCTCTGCGCTTAGTCGGCATTGACATTGACGACGTGTTATTAGCAAGAGCGGAAAAACGGCTCAAGGAGCGTCGGATTATGGCAGAGCTATATCAAGAGGACGTTCGCAGATTACCTTTTCCAGACGGGTCTTTTGATATCGTCGTGGACTTTGGTACCTGTTATCATATCAACCGTCGCGTCATGGCATTACGAGAGATCACGCGTGTTCTTGCGAAAGGAGGAATTTTTGCATACGAGACGAAGTTCAATCAACTGCTGTCGCATCCCGTGCGTTCATTTCGAAGTAGAATTCCCTGGCACATGGCGCCGCTACTCGAGTTTCGGGGGAGCGCCGTTATGTGGTCGAGCCGGGTCAAAAAATGTTTGAAATTGGGTTAACAATTATTTTCTAATATTTTGTTTTCATAATCAAACCGACAAGTAAATTTCCCCACTGATTGAAAAATCCCACAGAACTACTCAGGTATGAATTGATCAAATGCTTGTTGATGATGAAAGAGTTATATACAATTTTGATATGACCATTTTTCCAACATCAAGAGAAGGTCCCACCTTTTTGCAACTCACAAGATTCAAAATTCAAATCTCCACAAAAGTATCCAACGGGGCAAAGTGGCACCTTCGCTAAAAACGAGTCTTGGAGAAGGTGAAAAAGTTTCTTATCCGTTGGAAATCAGCGAGACTTTATCTCTTGACTTGTTAATACAAATATCCTAACTTTCCCAAACCAACAAAAGAGGGAAGATATGAACAAATCGAAATTGCTGCTGCTGACAGCGATGCTGTTGTTAACAACCTTCCAGCCGGTTCACTCAAAGAACGACAAAGCCGTCAAGGCTCGGCTTGTGAAGTCGATCGAAAATCAATCCGGCAGATATTGGGAAATGGCCATGCAGATATGGGGCTGGGCCGAACCCGGGTACCAGGAACATCAGTCTTCCGCTTTGCTGGCAGCTTCTCTCGAAAAAGCAGGATTCACAGTGGAAAAAGGGGTCGCTGAAATTCCAACGGCGTTTGTGGCCACTTATGGCTCCGGCGGTCCGGTCATCGGGATTCTTGGCGAGTTCGATGCTTTGCCGGGTTTGGCGCAACAGGCAACACCGGTTCGAAAAACGCGCACCGGCGCCCAAGGCTACGGTCACGGCTGTGGACATCATCTTTTTGGTGTGGCGTCGTCGGCTGCTGCTATCGCAGTTGCCGAACAGATCAAAGACGGCGCTCTTCAGGGTACGGTCCGGTTTTACGGGACGCCTGCCGAAGAAGGCGGTTCAGCCAAAGTTTTTATGGCGCGCTCAGGTCTGTTTGAAGATTGCGATGCGGTTCTACACTGGCATCCCGGCGATCAAAATGGCGCCGGCGATGCGAGCTGTTTGGCTCGGATCGCGGTTAAATTCCGGTTTCATGGCACAAGCGCTCACGCAGCAGGCGCGCCTGAGCAGGGGCGTTCCGCTTTGGATGCGGTCGAGCTCACCAACCACGCGGCGCAATTACTGCGCGAGCATACCCCCGACTTTACCCGTATTCACCATGTTATCACCTCGGGAGGCGGGGCCCCCAATGTCGTCCCGAATTTCGCCGAGGTCTTCTATTACGTGCGTCATCCCGAAGCCGCGGTGGTACAAGCGCTTTATAGACGATTGTTAAAATGCGCGGAAGCGGGCGCGCTTGCGACGGAAACGAAACTGGAGGTCGAGTACCTCGGGGGAACCTATAATCTGCTGCCTAACGACGCTTTGTCCGAAGTCACTTTGCGCAATCTCCGTGAATTTGCGAATATCCGTTACTCTGACGAGGAAAAAACTTTCGCGCGTGAGATTCAAAAGACGCTGCGCAAGCCGAAGCCTTTGGAAAACCTGGCACAGGTTCAAGATGGCAGAGGTCAGCTTCTAAAGGGGTCAACGGATGTCGGCGATGTTTCCTGGGTGGTACCGACCGCCGGGTTACAAACTGCTACCTGGGTACCCGGAGTGCCAGCCCATTCCTGGCAAGCTGTGGCGTGCGGCGGGATGGGCATAGGTCGTAAAGGAATGATTTTAGCCGCGAAGGTTCTGGCAGCAACAGCTTGGGACCTTTACCATGAACCGGAAACCTTAATCGCTGCTAAAAATGAGCTGGACCAACGCCGGAAAAGCCATCCCTACAAAGCCATGCTGGAGACCGGACAAAAACCGCCTCTGGATTATCGCAACGCTCCAAAACGGTGAGGCTCGTACAAAAAAAAACATTTCAACATAAAGTCGGGGCAGTCCCAAAAGCCTGATTTCGTGATCGTAACGCGACATTTATGTCGCGAGTTTGCGGCTAACGAATCGACCGTTTCACGTCTATTGAATCGGACAGTGAAAGCTCAGTTACAGTGAGTTGATGTGATCGTGATTGTTCAGAACACGGATAATCGGAAAGCACGGATGCCTTCCTGCTTCTTAAATCACCTGAATTAAAATGAATCCGTGCATTCTGATGATCCGCGTTCTAAAGGGTGAAGTCATCTGCAACACTTCCATCACCATTACTGAGGTTTTATATCGAACCTAAAATCAAAGTTAATTCTTGCGGCTAAAAGAAGACAGCAGTGCGGCGATCCGGTCTTGAATTGCCTTGATTTTCCAGTTGGGGCCAACAAAGTGCTCCATGATCATGGAAAACGCTAACGGCTCACCGTCGCCGGATGTGGTATATCCGGACAGCGCGCTCACTCCGCGAAGATTCCCGGTTTTCGCCCTCAGTTTCCCTTCTGCGGCTGTGCCTTTCATACGGTTTCGCAGCGTTCCGTCCACACCGGCGATGGGTAACGATGCCTTGAATTCCGCTTGCAGACGAAAATCTTCATGCATCGCTTGCAGCAAGGCGATGATGTGATCCGGAGAAATGACGTTATAACGAGAATTTCCGGAACCGTCCGCTAAGGCAAAAGTCGTGGAGTCTACGCCGATTTCATTCAAGAATCCCTTGATAACCGAAAGGCCTTTTGCAGCCGTCCCGGGTGCGCCCCGCAATTCAGCGCCTAATGTTTTCAAGACCAATTCAGCATAAAGATTGTCGCTGGGTTTATTGGTGAGTGCAAGGATTCCGGCAAGAGGCAGCGATTGGCGCTCGGCCAATTTCACAAGGGAATCCGGAAGCGCGCCTTTGATAATCTCGCCCGAAAACTCAAGATTTTCAGCCGACAGGATTTCGGCGAGCAAGACTCCGGAATAAAGTGCGGGCTGAGTAATTTCTATGATGTGTCTCTTGCTTGACGAGTCTTTCCGAAGTCCCCCCTCGATCTTTATGGTGTTTCCGGGTTGACGCCATTTGCGTTCGGTTTTGTATGCCCGCTGTTGTGTGGTATCCGAAGAGTCCACCGTGACCCCGAAGTTTTCAATGCTGACATAATTGGTTTGCGGTTCTATTTGAACGTGTAGGGGGGCTCCAATTTTTGCGCCTGGAGAAACGGTGAGAGTCACGCAGTTGCGGTTCACAGTCAAAGCGCCGATCGGCGGCCAATATTTGGACGACACATCATCCCACATCCAACCGTTGCCAAGATAGAGATCGTCCAAGTACGATTCATCGCAGACTAAATTGTTTTCGATTTTTTTTACCCCTAAGCGTTTTAATTTTTGCACCAGCCACCATAAATCGCGAGTGGTTAAAGTCGGATCGGCGTTCCCTTTGAGATAGAGATTTCCGTGAATAGTGCTATCCGAAAACGCTTCGGTCTCAACTGCAAGCGCCGTATTAAATCTGAAGTCAGGCCCGAGTGTGCGCAAGGCCGTCGCCGTGGTGAGTAACTTCATATTCGAAGCCGGATGGAACAGCAAGTGACTATCCTTGGCATACCAAACCTTGCCGGTTGTGAGCGAGACCACTTTGATCCCGGTGCGGGATTGGTGGAGAAGCGAGTCCTGTAAAATCGTATCGATCTGCTGCTGCAGTTGTGCGATAGATTTCGCACTATCTCCATGCCTAAGAAAAGTTTGGGAGGATGTGCAGGCAAGCGCCAGCACGGCAAAAACAACCCAAAAGCGCTTTGCATATGATTTGAACGGGGACACAGTTGAATTCCTGTATAAATCTAGCCTGGATTATTCCTAACGCGGCGGAGCCGCAGTCAACACCAAGAATAGGGTATAGGGAAATAAGGTTTAAGGGAATAGGGGAAGGGCGGCCCTATTTCCATATAACCGTATTTCCTGAACCTCGGAACTTCATCTGAAATCTGATCAAACTTTTGCACAAAAATGCAAAAGTTCACCGGTAATAACATAAACTTTCGCCACGAAGTCACTAAGTCACAAAGAAATCACTAAGTAACCACATGATGAGTTACTGTCATTTCGAGCCTGTTTTTTAGGCGAGAAATCTGTTATGGCGACGCTCTGTGCATTTACAGATTTCTCACCCCGACAAAAAACGTCGGGATTCGAAATGATACTAAGTTAATCCGTTGCAAATTGTCCGAAAACGTGCTCGATTTGTAAAGGCTTTGGGTTCTCAATATCTTAACGGCTACCGGAAAACCTGTCTGCTTGCTCTTAAACTTTGGGCCAAATCCTGTAAATCCGGTTTATCCTGTTATCCTGTCAAAAAAAGATGAATACCCTGTGACCGGTTACGCTTTGCATCTTCGTGTCTTTGTGGCTATGAATTTTTCAGGCTAGGTCAGTTTTCTGACGTGACTTCATGCGATGCTGTGAGCGTACAACCAGAGTGCGCCGATGGCTGAAAAGCTCATGTGCTCTTTTGACCTATTGAGAAATGCAAGAATCTCGACGCGGTTATTGGCAATAGAAAACAGATCCGAGATTTCCGGGGACTGTTTTTGCCGGCCTTTTTTGATAATTTTTTGTTCAGGCAGCTTGCTATTGACGTGAAAAATAAGCTCCGGTTTTCGTGTGTTCGCTGTTTCCACGAGCCCAATGCACTCGAAGGTTTCATCTTGCGAGACCGTAAGATCAATCTCTTCAAGCAGCTCGTCACGCATGGCTGTAAAAGGGTCGGGAATGCCGGACACGGCGTGGTCTCGCGGGTGAATGTGGCCGCCCAACACATCGATGGCCTGCGGGTATTCTCCTACTCGAGAGCTTCTTTTTATCAAAATCAACCGTCCGTCCGCGCTGATGAGAATGGCGCTGATCCCCAAAGCGCGCGATAACGACTCCTGTCCAAACTTTTTTTCGATCACCTCTACCTGGCTGTTCGAAAAAAGCAGCTCTTTGTAACTGGTTTGGCCCAGAGAAAGGGTCAATGTCGTCCGGGCGCACCGCCAGCTATTGAGACGGCACAGTTTGCCGTTAAAGATATGCCCCTGTTTTTCCGTTGCAAGAATCGTTGTCTGCCAATGCTCGTGCATATTTTGCAAAAGTTCAGAAGGCAATGTTCTCGGCTCTGGCTGCCACTCTATCTTGACTTTTTCCGCGCGATAACGTTGAGAGAACAGCAATTTGAAGTAGAGGCTGCTGTTCACGGCTTGCGATAAAAATGAACGAGAAAATCAGCGTCCTTTGGAGACAAATCAAACATGGCTATGGCTTCGTTGACAAATTTTTGTACATTTTGGCCGGGATTGTCTTGTATCTGTTCCGATATCCATTTCACTGCTCTTCTAATCGAGGCCCCCTCGGGTAATATTGTGCTCATCTCAGTCCTTTCTTTTTGTCAATAGGGTGAGTGGATGTCTAATAGTACGAACTTCCATGTTTTTAGTCAAGTCTGAATATTTCTTGCAAAAGAAATCGCAAAAACGTAACTTCCGTCAGATACGCATTGGCGTCAACTTAAGCAAAAGTTTACTCGCTAGTCCGCTAGGGAATA
>JBHHWX010000194.1:0-10197 GCA_046756745.1 bacterium
TTGTTAACATCGAGAAAATGTCTCCCATCAGAATTGGTGTTGAAGAATTGGAAGATTTTCCGTGATCAGCTTCCGTACATAGAATATCCATATAGCAAACGTAATTGGGGTAATGGATTACACTCTATTTGTTCGTATCAAGGCAAATTGAAGCCGGGAATTGCACATTTCTTGGTGAAATATTTTACAACTAAAGAAATGGCTGTGCTCGACCCTTTGTGTGGAGTTGGTACTATTCCGCTTGAGGCGGCGTTGCAGTGCAGGATCGCATTTGGTAATGATCTTAGTTTGTTGGCTTACAGTAATACATTGGCAAAAATTGGCAACAGATCGAGAAAAGCCTGTTTTGCCTTAATCGAGAGGTTGCGAGAATTCCTCGAACATAACTCGCCCAAGGATTCGGAAATAGAAGCAATTGATATAAATTTTAACAAGAATCTCAAAGAATATTACCATCCTGCTACGCTTAAAGAAATTCTATCTGCAAGGAAATTCTTCTCAAATCAACAAATCGAGACTCCCAATGAAGCTTTGATTTTTGCGAGTCTTTTGCACATTCTCCATGGAAATCGGCCATACGCTTTATCCAGAACTTCTCATCCAATCACCCCTTTTGCTCCAAAGGGCGATTTCATTTACAAGAGTCTAATTCACAAATTAAGGGAAAAAGTGAGGAGGGTACTTGCAACTGATATTCCTGAATCTTTCAAGGCGGGCGTTGCGATTTGGGACGATTTTGAGAATCTTGATAAGCATATTCAACCGTGCAGTATTGATGCAGTCATAACATCACCACCGTTTTATGATTCAACTAGGTTCTACCTTGCGAATTGGATTAGAATGTGGTTTTCCGGATGGGATAAACAAGACTTTAACATTAAGAAAGGGGAATTCCTCGAAACAAAGCAGGTAAAGACCATCAAAATTTATGAAGTGTTTTTCGAAAAATGCAGCTCTTTGCTGAAACCGAACGGCTCAATGGTTCTGCATCTCGGATTTTCAAAGAAGGCAAATATGGCGGAGTTGTTGATCCCCATGGCCCGGAATTGGTTTGAAGTTGTGGGGTACTTCAATGAGAATGTAAACAAGCGAGAGAACTTTGGGATTTCAGACGTTGGAACGGTAAAAATGCATCAATTTTTGTTCTTAATAAAAAAGTGAAAATTGCTATAACCTTTCATTTGCTCTTTTAATCCATTCCACAGAAATCTTACTTGAGTGTTTGAAAAAGTCAATTTTCGTGTGTTTCAAAATCCTATTTCTTATCTTTATCAATTCATCACCTAATTCATCTTTTTTCACAAACATGAAATACTTGCAGCTGGGATTAAGGCATTGAAACCCCTTGAATACGATATCTCCCATGCCTTTAACATGGGCCTCTCGGATTTGGTTCTTCTTCAGAACTTTTGTGTATGGGGATCTTCGTGGCATGATACTTAAGATATTTATAATGATGGAAGATACGAAATGAAGATGTATAAAACAAGAAGATGAACGGAGATGTTGGCATGGTTAGAGCTCAATTGCAAAAATACGCTTCGCTGATTTTGGGACACCTTCCTTACTAATCCCCATTCCTTTGAAAAAGCCACTGAGGTTATTGAGTTTCGCAAACTCCCTCATCTTACTATCCTCCATCTCCTATCCTCAATGTTCGACTCTTTATCCACAATCCTACGAGACGTTCAACTTCAAGCATGAAACTCGAAACTTAAGTGCGCCTTCGTCGAGTTGGGATTAAAGTTAATGCCTGTAATTTATTACGCTTGCTTTTTTAAACAGCTTTAATTATTATCTTTATTATGTCAGAAAAAACAGGTCGAAATGATCCGTGTCCATGTGGCAGCGGCAAAAAATTTAAAGCCTGCTGCTTGAAAGCGGTTGAGGATCTTAAAGTTGAATATCTCGATCCTCACCTGGCTTTTCGAAAATGTACCTGGTGCAATAAAGAGATTGCTGAAGATTCGGAAGTTTTCAGTCTTGGCGCCCGCGGCACACCGGGACTTACCGATGCACTTAAAGAAGACACCGCCATCAGACTCACCCTGATTTTAGCATCCCGCAAAGTCACAGCCATCATCCCATCGATTGATTCGCAAGCCAAAATGGAAGGCAACGATATCCTCTTTACGATTTGCAGCAGGAGCTGTGGCATGGCTTTAAAAGAGGCGCTCGATAACGAGAAGCAGATACTCGAAACATTGGGAAATGTAAATTAAGTTTAACGTGTTGTAAACAATTTACAAGGAAGGGTTTAGTTATGACATGGAATGAAGTACGGCGCCATTATCGAAATAAATGGCTCTTAATCGAAGCCCTAAAAACACATAATGAAAATAATGAACATTTTTTAGATGGCCTGGCAGTTATCAACACATTTTCAGGTTCCGTATCTGCTATGAAGGAATACAGTAAACTTCACAAACAAGCGCCTGAAAGGGAGCTTTATGTTCTTCATACGTCACGTGAAAAATTAGATATTGTTGAACGTAAGTGGTTGGGTATCCGGAGCGCAGGATTGAAGGAATTATTGGAATGGATTTCCTGATTCAAACCGGCGCAATCATCGATCTAAAAAAAATGACAATTAGACTTAATAAAGAAAATCCCTGAATGGGTAACGCTTGTGCGATGGACAAAAAACAGGTCTCTGATCTTTTTGAAGAAATCGCTGTTTTGTTAGAGCTCAAGGGCGAGAATCCTTTCAAAAGTATCGCTTATAACCGGGCCGCGCGTACCATATTAAGCCTCAGAACAGACATGAGTGAATTGGTCGCGACCGGCGAGATTCGTCAGCTCAATGGGATCGGCTCGGCCCTGGCTGATAAGATCACCGAGCTGGTCAATACCGGGAAACTCGAATATTACGAAAAACTCAAGGCAGCCGTCCCGGAGGGATTGGTGCAGATGACCGCCATCCCGGGATTTGGCCCGAAGAAAATCAAGAAAGTTTACGACCTTCTCGGTATTCAAACTATCAGCGAATTGGAGTACGCGTGTCAAGAAAACCGACTGGCCGATTTAGAGGGCTTCGGGAAGAAAACTCAGGAGAACATCCTGCAAGGCATCGATTTTTTAAGAAAGAGGAAAGGCCGCTTTCTGTTTCATCACGCAAAAAAAGCAGCCGATCCGATTTTAGAAGCTCTTGCCGGTCACCCGAAAGTCATTCGCGCTGAACTGTGCGGCAGCCTGCGGCGCAAAAAGGAAACCATCAAAGACATCGATGTCATCGTTAGCGTCGAGGAAGCGGATGTCGGGGAGATTATGGATTTTTTTACCGGCCTGCCAGAAGTTGAATCGGTCATCGTCAAAGGAGCGACCAAATCGAGCGTGGTCTTAAAATCGGGACTCAATGCCGACTTACGGGTCTTGCCTGACGACAAGTTTGCATTTATTCTGCATCACTTCACCGGCTCGGCGGAACATAACACGGCCATGCGCAGCTTAGCCAAGAAAAAAGGCTTGAAAGTGAGTGAGTACGGGCTATTCAATAATGAAGGCGAGCTCATCCACTGTCAGGACGAAAGGGAGCTTTTTTCTGCGTTGGGCTTGGCCTATATCCCACCGGAATTGCGGGAGGACAATGGCGAGATTGCAGCAGCCGCAGAAAACAAGATTCCGGCTTTGGTCGAAATCTCAGACATTCGGGGTATTTTGCATTGCCATTCGACCTTCAGCGACGGCGCCAACACGATTGAGGAGATGGCCCTGGCCACGAAGGAAATGGGCTACGAATATTTCGGACTCTGCGATCACAGCCGAATCGTGGTCTACGCCCGTGGCTTGTCACCGGAGCGGGTAAAGGAGCAGCATGCCGCGGTCGATGAGCTCAATAGAAAATTAGATGGTTTTAAAATTTTAAAAGGCACCGAATGCGACATTTTGAACGATGGGTCGCTCGACTATCCGGACGACGTCTTGGCCGGTTTTGATTTCGTCGTGGCGTCGGTGCACAGCAATTTGCACATGTCCGCGGACGAAGCCATGCGCCGGGTGATTACGGCCATGCGCAACCCGTTTGTCAACATTCTCGGTCATCCCACCGGCCGGCTTCTGCTCGGACGCGACGGCCTGCCGTTGGATATGCACGAAATCATCGATGCCGCTGCAGAAAATCACGTCGCTATCGAGCTGAACGCCAGCCCGCATCGCTTCGACATCGATTGGCGCTATTGCCAGTACGCCAAAGAAAAAGGCGTGATGATCAGCATCAATCCTGACGCACACAGCATTGGCGGACTGGATGACTTGCATTACGGTATCGGCATCGCTCAAAAAGGCTGGCTGGAAAAGGAGAATATCCTCAACGCTCTGTCACTAACTGAGATCGAGGATCTTTTTCAGCAGAAAAGGGCGAAAGCTTAATCCGGAACATAAAGCTTTCACGCTGCAATGCTAAACTGCTGTGCTTTGTTCATGAAAATCGTCGATGACCTTCAGGCCTTCTTTTATCGGAAGAACCTTTGCACAAACGGGATGTTTGGGTTACGAAAACGGGTCTAACATCATGATTCTCCTATTAGCCGTCGCCCCCATTCTTGCAGGAATTTACCTGGCGTACTGTTTGTTCTTACTAAAAAAAGTCAATGCGCCCGTTTATAATGCACAGGGTAAGGAGAGTCTGTCCGCTGTCAGTTATTTCATTTTTACCATGGGCCTGGTGTTGCTTGTTTTTTTCATCGCGAAAAACGAAACAACCGAGGCTCTGCTCGTGGTTGCCCTGATCCTAACCGCATTGATTGGCGTCCTGCTGTTCCGGGTTTGTATCGGAGAAAACGGGATTTTTCACAAACTGCGTTTTCATCCCTGGTCCGAATTTGGTCATTATCGTTGGAAAAAATATCCCAAGCAAGGATTTTGGGTGCTTTATCTTTATAACGATGTCAATTCTGACCTCATTCAAATCAGGATTCAGGAAACCCGTGTCAGCCGTTTAGATCTGATCTTGCAAAACAAAGCCGGACTTGATTATTTAGAAAGGAAGTAATGTTTATGAAATTTATCGACGTTTACAAACCCATTCGTAGAAACTCCTATTCGCTGACTTCGGCGATGATCCTCGCTGTACTCGGTTACTACTTTGTCATCAGAAGTTTTAGCTTAACCGGCATTTTCATCGTTGGGGGGACAGCCCTTCTGCTGCTGGTCATCTGGCTGAGGCTGCGCCCGGGCAAATCGGAGGTTGCCAGCGTCGGCGAGGTCACGCAGGCGGTTGGCAATGGGCGGCCCACTTTCTTAAATGTCTACTCAAACTACTGATTAGGCTGTGTGGAATTCAACCCCATCGTGAAATGGGTACGAAAACAAGTTGGTGCAAAGGTGAACTTTTTTCGAGTGGATATCGCCACGGAGGTCGGCAAGACGATTATGGCTGAATACAACATTCCGCTCAACTCGGCGAACGTCATTTTTGATGCACGGGGTAAAGAAATATGGCGCAGTTTTGCCATTCCTCCGAACGGCAAAAAAGCCGTGAGAATTTTAAACTCATTACTGCAACCTGAGAAATCAGGAGTTTCCCAAGCGTAGAGTCGCGTGGTAAAAGACCCAAAAAATAGAGGTTTAGAATATAGCTTCAATCCAATCAAGATAGCTTTCCATGAGTGGCAGGCTATCTGGGAGGACGTCAAACAGCCCAATCCGCTTGTTGTCCGTCTCAGCTACATCTTTCGGGCGCTTGGCTGGAGTCCCGATGGTTCTCGAAAAACCGTGAAGCAGCTCCGCGCTGAACAGCGCCACTCGCGTTTCAATTTGGAATAAAGATAGCGTCTATCTCAAAACCGTTTTCTTTTGCTTGCCATAAAATTTCAGATTGTTTATATTCTTATCCAATCAAATCCTACAGCTTAGAACCAGAACCCGGGAGTATTATGAAGTTACGCAGCCTTCACGTCGTTATTTTTTCCCTCTTTCTTTTCCAGTTAAATCTTTTCAGTTTAGCTCGCGAGTCCAATTCCGGGGCAGACGAACTCCTGAAAACTCGTCTATTCATCAGTGACGGGATCAAGTTTGCCAAGAGTAAAAAATTTGCACTAGCGCGGGAAAAATTTTCCGAAGCTTTAAGCCGCTGGCAAAGTCACCGCGACGCCTTGCTGTATCTTAAGATCATCGACGATATGGAAAATGGCATTATCAAGAAAAAAACCGCGCAGGAAGCCTTCAAAAGCGTTCATGAAGACATTCAATCCAAACATAAAAAAGCGCTGAAAAAAATCGACAAAATCATCAAAAAGGACCAAGATTATTATCCTTTACATATTATTCGGGCAGAAATATTAAACAACTCTGACAAAACGGAAGAGGCGCAGACCGAATATGATAGCGCCATCGCTTTGGCAGAAGAGTCTGCCTTGCCTTATCTTTTCAGAGGAAAATTTTGGGTGAGCTCGTATGTGCGCACCAAAGGCATCGACGATTTTAGCAAAGCCATCACACTCGAGCCCGGGACGGCTCTCGGTTTTTTCGAAAGAGGATTTACTTATTGTCTGCTCTCAAAATACGATCGAGCTATCAGGGATTTTGAGATCGCGATAAAACAATACCCGCAATGGGAAAAGAGCGCCATCGTTCATGAAGCCTTCCACAATCGCGGCGTTGAACGCATCCGAAAGAAATCGTATCGCAGCGCTATCAAAGATTTTAAGCGCTCCATCAAGATCACCCCGGAATACTTGAACGCCTATTTAAACCGGGGGATCGCGTACCGTCATCTCAAATACTACAAAAAAGCCACACAGGATTTCCGCTACTGCATAGAGCAGGACGCTGACTTCAAAGACGCCTATTATCAGCGCGCCCTGATGAATTATGATCGAGGCCGGTATCAAACAGCTATCGGGGATCTCAAAAAAATGGTAGCGTTAGAGCCGGACAATAAAAAAATGCACTTTAAATTGGCAGAGTGCTATCACAAATTAGGTCGGAACAAACAAGCGATCGCCTCTTTTAACAAAGTCATTCAAATCGATCCGAAACACTATTGGGCTTATTATTGGAAGGGCTTTACTTATCAGGATCTCAAAAACACCAAACGTGCCATCGCCGCATTTGAGAAATTTTTAGCTTTGGCGCCAAAAAGATATTATAAGCAAAAATTGCATGCTGAGGTCGAGATCAAAAAACTCGCAGGGAAAAAATAGTAAATTGGAAAAGGTCAAAATAATTGTAGTCAAAATAATTAAATGGCAGAATAATTCACTTCTTAAATAAAGTAATTATTTTGCCATTAAATTATTCTGCCACTTTAAAAGCTATTTGAATTATTCAGGTTAAGTTGAAAATAGATTAATCTTTGTGAACTTTGTGTCTTCTTCGTGTCCTTTGTGTTGAATCTTTGGTTGCGGCTTTACGATGTTAGGAATAATTCAAGCTAACTTGGATTTTAAAGATGCAGTACACAAATTTAGGCAAAACCGGCTTGCAGGTCTCTCGAATCTGTCTGGGTTGTATGACCTTCGGGTCGAAGAAGTGGCGCAAGTGGGTGATCGAGGAGGACGATTCGAGGCCGGTTATTAAAAAAGCTTTGGACCTGGGTATCAATTTCTTCGACACGGCTAACATGTACTCCCTCGGGGTCAGCGAAGAAATCGTGGGGCGGGCGCTCAAAGATTTCGTCAAGCGCGATGAAATCGTCCTCGCTACCAAAGTGTATTTCCCGATGAACGACCGGCCCAATCAGGGCGGGCTGTCCCGCAAACACATCTTTTCGCAAATCGACGCCTCCCTTAAACGTCTGCAAACCGACTATGTGGATCTGTATCAAATCCACCGCTGGGATCATAAAACGCCTATCGAAGAAACCCTGCAAGCCCTGCACGATCTCGTGCGCATGGGAAAAGTGCGCTACCTCGGCGCGTCCAGCATGTTTGCCTGGCAATTTGCCAAAACGCTGTATTTGGCTGACTTGCACGGCTGGACGCGCTTCGTCAGCATGCAAAATCACTATAATCTCGTTTACCGGGAAGAAGAGCGCGAGATGCTGCCCCTGTGTCAAGAAGAAGGCGTCGCTGTCATTCCTTGGAGTCCGCTGGCGCGCGGCTTTCTCGCCGGTAACCGTCAGCCCGACGGCAGCGGCAAAACTGCCCGCGCTAAACATGACGCGTTCGCTGAGAAGCTCTACCGTTTTGACGAACAGGATAACGACATCGCCTGTCGCGTGGCAGAGCTGGCCCAACAAAAAAACCTCAAGCCGGCACAAATTGCCCTGGCCTGGCTTTTACATCAAAAGGCCGTGACGGCGCCCATCGTCGGAACCCGTAGAATCGAGCAGTTGCAAGATATCTCGGCGGCGTTGGATATTACTCTCACAGAAGATGAACGAAAGGGTCTGGAAGTGCCGTACAATCCGCGGCGTGTTATGGGGCACTAGAAATCCGATCGGAAAGTCTATTTTATTTAGCGACAGCGTCATCGTCGAGCGGGTTCTACACCAGCGATGTGCTGAGAAGCCCTCGGCGAGACGCCTTCGGGCAAGTAAATTCGGGCTTTCTGGCCGGGCTTCACGGCGATCATAATCTTTGAGTTATTAATGAAGGAGGGTGAGAAAATGACTCGAACGAAAAGGCGTGTTTTTATCCTGTCCTTATTAATGTGTGGAATTTCATTCTTTCTGACTTCCGCTTATGCAAGCGACGACTCGGGAAAAAATCTCCGAGCCAACGCGACTCGCATCGAAACACGCATCACGGAGTTGGCGGAATTCGGCAAAAACCCGGAGGGCGGCGTCAGCCGGGTTGCCTTCAGCCAGGCGGATATCGACGGCCGGGAATACATCATTTCGCTGATGAAGCAGGCTGGTTTATCCGTTCGCATCGACGCCGCCGGAAACATCATCGGGTTGCGTCAAGGCCGAAACCCGAACCTGCCTGCCATTTTGTTTGGCTCCCATATCGATTCGGTGCCGCACGGCGGCAACTACGATGGCGATGTCGGGGTCATGGCGGCGGTCGAGTGTATGCAGGTTTTGTACGAGAACAATTTCAAAACCGAACATCCGTTGGAGGTCATCGTGTTCACCGACGAAGAGGGCGGACTGGTGGGCAGCCGGGCGATGATCGGCGAGCTCACCGAGGAGGCTTTGAATGTGGTCAGCCACAGCGGTTTGACGATCCGGGACGGTGTCCGCGCCATCGGCGGCGATCCGGACAAGTTAGATCAAGCCCGGCGCCACAAAGGCGACTTTAAAGCCTTCATCGAGCTGCACATCGAACAGGGGGCGATCCTCCATTCCGGGAACATCGATATCGGCGTTGTGGAAGGCATCGTGGGCATCGACTGGTGGGACGTGACCATCGAGGGTTCTGCCAACCACGCCGGCACCACTCCGATGGATCAACGGAATGACGCCCTTTTGGCCGCAGCGAATTTGATCGTCGCAGTCAACAAGATCGTCACCAGTGTGCCAGGCCGGCAGGTGGGTACTGTGGGACGTATTCGAGCCGAACCCGGCGCGCCGAACGTCATACCTGGAAAGGTCGTGATGAGCCTGGAGCTGCGCGACCTCTCCTCGGAAAAAATCCAGTCGCTTTTCAAAAGCATCCAGGATGAAGCGAGAGCCATTGCAGAGGCGTCGGGAACAAAGATATCGTTCTCTCATCTCGACGTGGCGGCTGTTCCCGCTCCGACAGACAAAGGCATGCGGAAGATTATCGCCGAAGCTGCGAAAGAACTGGACCTGAGCTACAAATTCATGCCCAGCGGCGCCGGTCATGACGCGCAGGATATGGCGCGTATCGCGCCCACCGGCATGATCTTCGTGCCCAGCGTCGACGGCATCAGCCACTCGCCAAAAGAATTTACCCGGCCCGCAGATATGGCCAATGGCGCGAACGTTCTATTACAAGCGGTTTTGAAAATCGATCAAGGAGCGATGGATGCGCAAACGGCGAAATGAAAAAGGCAGCACATTGCAAAACACAAAAGTTTTGAGGCAATCGGTCAGTTACGGGTGTTGAGAGCGTCATTCGGGTGTGGGTAATTCGTTGGGTGTTCACGCTTTAGCGTGTCTTTATACCGCCCCACCCAGAGCAAGCTGAAGCGTGTACACCGCCCCCCTTTAACTGACATTAACTGACCTATTACGTTTTGGGCTTGGATAACCTTGATTTTAGATTTCCTTTTTGCTATGTTTTAACCTTAGCTAGGAGTGCAAAACTTTAGTTTTGCACTGTTTCAATGAAAGCCGCAACGCTAAAG
>JBHHWX010000195.1:0-10184 GCA_046756745.1 bacterium
ATTGATATGCGATGTTTGCGGACGAGAAGGGGCACGAGTTCGTAAAGTAACTGAAGCACACGGCAAGGGAAAAGATTTGCTAATCATTGAGAATATTCCAATGATTAGCTGCCCAAAATGTGGTGAGAGTTATTTTACAGCAGATACCCTACATGAAATTGAGCGTATCAAACTTCACCGCAAGAATTTTGCTTCGGAACGCCCCGTGCCAGTTGCTTCATTTGCATATTGAGAACATGAGGCAGTGCTGATTACTTCCTTGCGCTAACGATCGGCTGCAGCGGATGCTACCGCAGGTGCGAATTTCTGGCTTCAGAGCTTCGCAGAGAGTTGGGTGAGAATTCAAAGCTAAGTGGTCCGCAACCGCACCGCTGAGCCGGGTCGGCGACCGCTTAATGTTTGGTTCCGATGCCGGAGTTTGGCCTGTCGTGATCGGCCTACGGGTCTTTCACAGACTATTGGACAAACGATTAGCGCTTCCATTCCGAAAGAAGTGAAAAAATCTGAAAAGTATTTATTTTACCTTCATGGTGGAATCGTTCAACAACAAGGCATAAACGCAGTCAGCCCGGTTTATGGCGCTTATGAGTACCTGAACATTTTGGATGAGTTATTGGGCTATGGCTACCAGGTGATTAGTGAGGCAAGGCCTAAAGGTACTGACGAAGTGAAGTATGCTGATAACGTATCGAACCAAATCGATACGTTACTTAATGCTGGCGTCGCTCCGGAAAATATCATTGTTGTAGGCGCATCTCAAGGAGCGATGGTTCCAAGAATTCGAATCATTTAGTTGTTTATTGTTTGAACGAAAACTCGAAAAACGCGCGATTTAAAAACCTCTTCGCGAAGGCGTCCCGCCGAGCCAAGAAGGAATTCACCCTCGGCCAGGAGGCCTTCGGGAAGAGATGGTCGTTTTCGTTCAGACACTATTTAGCGAAGCTTCGCCTCAAATCGACGAGAAAAAGCCCGCCCACAGAATCAGAACTGCCACAGAATTGAAATAGAAATTGAAAAAAATCATTTCTGTGGGATTTCCATTTCTGTGGGAGAAAACGTGCTCTGTTTGTAAAGGTTTTCCATTCTCAATACCTTAAAAGCGCTTCAGCACTTCGCGCGCACAATTATAACCCGGCGCTCCTGTCACCCCTCCGCCCGGATGCGTTCCGGCGCCGCATAAGTAGAGATTTTCGATAGGTGTGCGGTATCGTCCAAAACCGGAGACCGGTCGCATAAAAAGCAGTTGGTCCAATGCCATTTGACCGTGAAAAATACTACCTTCGGTCAAGCCATACTCCGTTTCCAGGTCTTTCGGGGTGATCACCTGTTTGTTCACAACCAGGTCTTCGAGTCCCGGGGCGTATTCGGTAAGGGTGGCAAGCACGCACTCGTACAAGCGCTCGCGCTCCTGATCCCAAGTGGAGTCGCGCAGGACGTAGGACGCATACTGCATGGTCACCGACATCAGGTGCTGTCCGTTCTGTGCAAGCGGGGGATCGAGTACGGTCGGAAAAACAATATCGAGAGTCGGATGCCGCGAGAATCGGCCGTATTTGGCGTCGTCGTAGGCGCGTTCGAGATACTCCAAACCGGGACAGATGAGAATGTGACCGCTGAGATGCTCCGTGCCTTCGGGCGCGGCAGTAAAGCTAGGCACATCGCTGAGCAACAAGTTTATTTTGGCAGTTGTTCCCTGAAAGCGGATGTTGCGAACCTTACGAACAAACTGAGGTCCGAGATTCGGCGCGCCCACCAGGTTCAAGAATGTTCGCTGCGGATCGGCATTGGAAATGACCTTCTTCGCCGAAAGCTCTTCTCCGTTTGAAAGCAGCACCCCGGTTGCTTTGTCATCCTCGATGATGATTTCTTTGACCCCGGATTCGGTACGAATTTCAGCGCCGTGTAAACGCGCGACTTCTGCGATGGCTTCGGAAAGTTTGCCCAGTCCGTCGCGCACAAACCGGCTCGATGTAAAGCCGCCATGAGCGCGGCCCAACTGGTGATAAAGCCAAACGAAGGCGGTTCCCGAGGCAAAAGGTCCCTGCATGCTGCCGGTGACGCCTGCGGCTGAAAGTGCGCCCTTCAGCGCATCGCTTTCAAACCACTCGTCCAGGAATTCCCGAATCGACATGGGCTGGAGTCGCAAAAACTGCATCATTTCGCGCTTGCCGAGACTCTTTAGCTTTAATGCAACCCGGCTCCAGGGTAAGGAATCGCTGATGGATTTTTGCGAGAGATTCGGCGGCGTCAGGGTCAAAGTCGCGCGCAAAACCTGCGCCATACGGGAAACTGTGTCCACGAATTTCGGGAAGACGTCAGCATCGGATCGGGAGAAGCGGCGGATTTCTTCGACGCTGCGATCAACGTCGCGCCACAAAGTGAGAGCGCGGCAGTCCGGCTGGGGCGCAAACACCCCGACCGGATTCTCGATGAACTCTACGCGCTCTTTCAAATCGAGCTTTTCGAAAATTTCCGGCAGGAACAATCCGGCGTCATGAGCGCCCGTATTGACTTTACAGCCCGGGAACACGGCCTCGGTTGCGGCGGCCCCACCTAAAGTTTGTCGGCGTTCAAGCAGCAGAACGGTACGCCCGGATTTTGCCAAAAAGGCGGCGCACACCAGACCGTTGTGCCCGCCGCCGATGATGATGGTGTCATATTTCACTCTTTTTCAATCTTCCGGGCAGACATCACCCTCCCTTGATTGTGGTGGCTTTCTCGAAAATTCCGGATTGTTTTCATTGCCGATAAGTCAAAAAAATCAGAATCACATGAAAAACAGTGGAGATATTTTAACCTTTTTACAGTAGTACCATCGTCCAATTTGCAGGGCCCTTTGACCTTGTACAAGGTTTTTATGCTACATTCCGGACACAAAAACAATTTATCAGAAATTGATTTTATATTAGAGTTTAAACTATCAATCGATGGATCGTTTTGAAGAGATGAGGATATAATATACCTCCTGCTGTGCAATTTTTGCTATTTCACCTTTAGTGTAAATTAAAAGTCCATCGTAAGTTAACCCTTTTATAACATATAGAGTTTCACGTTTTCCAGAAGAAGGATTTTTGGATCGAAGCGTCATTAGTAATTGCTTCGTCGGCCGTTGCCTTGATAGGAGACGTAGTGTTGCTCCGAGTATCGGAAACGCCTCTGCAATCGAGACGATTGCAATACGATTACGGAGCATTTCCTAAAAAAGACGATGACCATATAGATGCCTTAGCCTTAGCCTCAACCTTTATCTTTAAGAATCTCCAGTGCCGCCAGCCTTCCTTGCGCGCCCAGGATGCCGCCGCCAGGGTGGGTGCCGGAGCCGCATTGATAGTAATTTTTAATCGGGGTGCGGTATTTCGCCCATCCGGCGACGGGCCGTAAAAAGAACAACTGCGCTAACGAAAGCTCGCCTTGAAAGATGTTGCCCTGCGAGAGACCGGTAGTTTGTTCAATATCCCAGGGCGTCATCACCTGACGGTGAAGAATGATGTCCTTCAGATTTGGAATAAACTCTGATAATGTCTCGACAACTGTATCGCCTAATTCCTCCCGGCGTTTTTCCCAGGTACCTTCTTTTAAATCATAAGGAGCGTACTGCACAAAACAGGACATCACGTGTTTACCCGGGGGCGCCATGTCCGGGTCGATCATGGAGGGGATGATGATGTCGATATAGGGCCGGCGTGAAAACTGTCCATATTTGGCGTCGTCGTAAGCGCGTTCGAGATACTCTACGCTTGGACTGATGGAAATCGCGCCGCGCAGGTGCGGGCCGGGTGTGGGCAGACAGGCCAATTCCGGAGCAGCATCCAACGCTAAATTGACCTTTGCTGAGGAGCCGCGAATCTGAAATTTTTGAATGTCAGTTACCAGCTCATCCGGCAGCAATTCTGGATTCACGAGATTCAGAAACGTCTGTTTTGGATCGAGACTGGAGACCACCACCTCTGCACGATATTCATCGCCATTTTGCAGCGCCACCCCGGTCGCCCGGCCGTTTTTTACGATGACGCCCGAAACCGCGGCGTCGGTTTTGACGACAGCTCCGAATTCTCGAGCGGCGCCGGCGATGGCGTCAGCGACGCCGCCCGTACCGCCTTTGGCGAATCCCCAGGCGCGGAAGTTGCCATCAATTTCTCCCATGTAGTGATGGAGCAAAACATAGGCCGTACCAGGGGAACGCGGACCTAAAAACGTGCCGATGATGCCGCTGGCGGATAACGTCGCTTTCAGGACGTCGGTCTCAAACCACTGTTCCAGAAAGTCTGCCGAGCTCATCGTCATCAATTTGACCAGGGTGTAAAGATTCTCTTCATCGAGACCGAGGAGATGCTTCGCCAGATCGCGCAGTCCAAACAAGTCTTTGGGATTGAGAGTCGTCGGGTCCGGCGGGATGATACCGAGCATGTATTTCACCGCTTTGGCCATAAAATACATGGTGCGGCCATACTCATCATAAGCTTCGGCGTCTCGCTCGGAGAAGCGGGCGATGGCTCTGAGAGTGCGAAAGTGGTCGCCGTCGCGGTAGAGATAGGCGTCTCCAGGAAGCGGAGTCAGCGTGCTCTCCAACGGTAGCATAGTCAGGCCGTGCTTTGTCAAGCTCAGCTCCCGAATGATTTCCGGGCGCAGCAAACTCACCACGTAGGAAAACACGCTGTATTTAAAACCTGGATAGATTTCTTCCGTCACTGTCGCCCCGCCCACGAGATGACGGCGTTCCAGCACCAGAACTTTTTTACCGGCGCGCGCTAAATAAGCGGCATTGATCAAGCCGTTATGGCCTGCGCCGATGATGATTGCGTCATATTTTATAGCCATTTATGGTTTCCTGCAAACGCTCACTTGCGGACGAGCTCGCCTGCTTTTCCAATAGGCCGTCTGTGGCAGCGTCAAATTCGCTCCCTCCGGTTTTGCAACATCCAGACTCAGAGAATTGCTTGTTTCCCCGCCGGCGTCGGTTATCGATACGGTGTGTTGAATGCTGGTTTGATCGCTATAAACGACACACAATCCCAATCGCATCGTACCATCAAACCCATCTCCTGTAATTTGTGCGGATGTAAATTCCGCGGAATTCGCTTGTCCTGACGGAGAAAACACGAATGAGTAATTAACAACCGTTCCCTCCGTAACATCGCCATCGGGATCGGTGTAATCGAAGCTGAAATCAAATAAACTGCCTATCGGTCCGTTGAAGACATCGCAGTTGGTGCTGTCATTTAATTGCACCAGGGGCGCCTGAAAATTCGAAATAGTCGCACCGGATAATTGTGCTGCATTCACGGTGAGGGATGTTTCGTCGCTCAAGCCTCCTTGCGCAGCGCTGATCGTGGTTGTCCCAGGCGCCAAACCGGTCGCGATACCGGTGGCCGTAATCGTAGCCACCGATGGGTTGCTGCTGGCCCAGGTCACTTGATTCGTGAGGTCGGTAGTAGAGCCATCGGTGTTGGTCCCTGTCGCTTTGAACTGTGCGCTTTGTCCGACATCGATTGTTGCGTCTGTTGGAGCAACAGCGATGGACTCCAAAGTTGTGGTAACCGTGAGGGTGGTCAGATTACTGACATTCCCTTGCGTAGCGCTGATCGTAGTTGTTCCTGAAGCCAGACCGGTCGCTAAGCCGCTGGCCGTAATCGAGGCCACCGATGGGTTGCTGCTGGCCCAGGTCACCAGGCTGGTGATATTGTTTGATGACCCATCTGAGAATGTTCCGTTTGCGTTAAATTGTGTGGTCTGGCCGACATCGATCGTAGGATTTGTCGGATTTATAGCAATGGTGAGCAGAGTTCGAATGGGCCCGCCTCCCGACAAGTCCAGTCCCACGATAAGCAGCTCGCTGAATCCGCCGCATGAAGGGTCCTCGTGATCGTTGAGGAGAAGGCGAATTGACCGACCGGCAACAAACGGCGATACTCTGACAACAGGAAATGTTTTTGGGTAATCCGCGATTTCCTCGAACACCATCGTGCCCGTTGCGTCAGGTCCGCTAAAAACCTGAAATGTGACTCCTTGAAAGCCAAATCCCGTGCGAAAGTTTGGGTTATCGTGGAATGCGTTATTGAAAATGCCCGTTGTTCCGATAAATACGTCCTGAGAAGATGTCCAGGTAAAAGTGGAGGTGTTCCCGTCGGCGCTCGGACCTGCTGAGAACCAGGACGTGCCGAAGTCAAGGTCAATCGCGCTTCCGGGCTCAAAACCTTCCTGAAAGATTGACGAGGCGGTCACCGCGCCGGCTCCTGCAATGGAAATCGCAGGTTGCAACGAGATATCGACGGGTTCTTCTCTGACTTCGCCAGCTTCGATGCTGACCGTCGCCAGCCCCACAAAAAACCTCAAGTTCTGGCTATCGTTAGCAAAAACAACAATAGAAAATGCCTGTCTTCCTGCACTGACTGGGACACTTAATTCACCCTCTGCGAACCGTCCTTGTGGTGTTTGAACGATTCTAAGTCTTTGCTCCTTTATGACGGCAACCCGGCTTGCAACGTCGACCAGTGAAACGGTCACTTGGTCTATTGCAGATCTCGCATGCAAACCAGCTTCAGAAGAGGCTTTCGATGCAGATTGCGGGAAAATGATGTTGAGTGTGACTTTTGCGTCTTCGGATGGATTCACTAATCGTTGATCTGAATCACAACCGATCCAAGCAAACAAAAGCAACAGAGCTATGATTAGATGAACATTTTGCTTTATTGAGTAATTCATTTGATACCCTCGTGTCTTAGGTGACTGTTTATCCTTCTGTTATCTCGAAGAGTTTTTCTAGAATCTAAAAGCAAACCCTCCTGTAAGCTCAATACCGGTAACGTCGATCTCAGAGTTGGGTCCGGTATTGATGCTGCCGGTTGAATATATCAAAGCCGGGTCAAAAGTAAAATGACGTGACAGCCTGAGAATGACGCCACCGCCGAACCCATGAATATTGGCGCCGTCGAAGCTCTGATCCGTATCTCCGTAAATTCTCGTCAGATAGATAAACTTTAAACCGAAACTATTTCCAAATGGCGCTGTTGCCGTTGCGCGAAATTCAAACTCGTTGCCATTTTCTAACAAGGCCGGGTTGGCGGTTTCATTGTTTTTTCGTGTCCTGTTACCGGCGGATAACACGATAGGATTGAGAAAGCCTAAAGGGAACATGAGCCGGCCATTGAGCAAAAGCTTCTCGCCAGCTTTATAGGGATCCAAAAGCTCTGACTCATCTTTTGAGTAAGTTGTGTAAATAAGGTCAGCCATGAATTTAGCCGAACCGAATTCTTTGTCGACGCCAACCGTGATATTAAACTCGTCCCCAGGATCGATCTTAGCGCTTTGAGAATTGAGATTATATTCCCCGCGCCGTGAGTATCCAACGCCGACCCCGAATACCCATGAACCGATTTCGTGCGCCAGGGCCAAGCCAACACTGACATTGAGCCCGGTACCAAAGTTAGTCACCGGATTGGCTAACGGTCTGTTGGCAGCGATACCTGCTAAAGCAAGCTCCTCGCTGTCCAATTCGGTTTTACCGCTGGGTAGTCCGACTCCGACTGTTAAAAGAGCACGATTATCCCCGATGATATAGGAGCCCCTGATGTAGGAATCTGTCACACTGGAGAAATCCAACACCTTTCCCTCATCTGGTTCGAGGGCGGTTATGAAAGGTGCGGTGACCACGTCTATGGCAAAGCGTCTGCCAACGGGAACAGAAAAAACAACAGGTAATGCTGCCTCAAAAAATCGGGTGTCGTTGTCAAGCTCCCACAGCTTGGCATGGAATCCCAAAGTGAGAGACTGATTTCTGATAAATTGCTGCTGATTGTACTGGCCATAAGATGATTTAAAAACACCTAAGGCCAGGACGATTATTACGAAAGCAATTAAGTTCTTATTCATTTTATTGTCCTCTACTTAGTCGGTCTTGAAATCTGATTTTCGCCAAAATGGGTTAACTGGCTGAGTTATTCACGACCGCAATTCTAATGGGTAATTGATCAAAAACTCGAAAAATGCTCGATTTAAAAACCTCTTCGCGAAGGCGTCCCGCCGAGCAAAGCAGAAATTCAACCTTGGCCAGGAGGCCTTCAGACAAGCGAGAATAGATTTCTTCCAATCACTCATTATTAGGCGGAAGCGGGACTCTGATAGAAATTTTTGCATTGGAAGATACCGGCGCATCGGTTCCGGTATCTTCTTGTAGCGGCTCCCGTGTATCATTATCCCCTTGTGGCGTCTGTCCTGTTTGGGCTGCGAAACTCGTGGTCAGCAGGCGGGACGTTCGACCACCTCCCCCAACTTGGAATTCAGATGATTCAAAATCCGTTTCCATCTCAGCGGCCGCCGCTTTTGGCTCAGTTGCAGCGCTCTCAGCCACCTCAACTTCTTCACGATTTTGCTTCGCTAAGGCAAAGTTTGGATCCAATTTCACGGCTTTACCATATTCTTGTTTCGCCTCTTCGAACATGCCGCGATCTTCGAAATCCAGACCTTTTGAATAGGCGATGAACGCCAACAACGATTCGGTAGGAATCTTCCGGATGGCCTCTCGCTCTTCCGTCGAAAGCTGGATTCCCAAGTCGTCGATGATCGAAAAAGCCAAGTCCTTTTGCATTTGAAAAAGTTTGTCTAATTTGCCTGTCACTTCACCCACTTCTGAGACTCGGGTGGTGGCTGTTTCAGCCACGGCGGCATCTATCCGGAAGTCGTCATCGGCTAAATCCGTGAAGCTGCCGTTCACTAATTTCTGAGCGCCGATGAGCTTGCCGACTCTGGGCGCGGTCGCCTCATCCACCAAACCGGTCTGGCCTAACTCTAACTCCTCCAGAAGTTTTTGTAATTTGAGCCGCTCAACAACCCGCAGACTTTTGACTTTGGACAGATCCGTGACCAGCATATGCGCCAAACCCTTTTGCAGCGGATCATATTGACGCGATTGTCCGAGATTTTTAAAACTCAACACAGCGATGGTATTCTTTGGTATGGCTGTAACATTCAGATTTTGCTCTTGAGAGAAAGCCTTCGAGATCTCCGCTGCGATTTTCTCGCGTGTCAACTGTTTGATTCGTTTGGCGATCTCTTTTCTGAACTTCCTTGAGCCGCCTAAACTCAGATAACTTTTATACTCGTCAATGGCTTCAGCGAGCATGTCTTTGGCTTCATAGGTGAGACCTGTGTAGAAAACGGTTTTGCTGTCTTTTGAATTCAGCTCTTTGGCCGCTTTAAGCCTGGCGAGTGCGTCGTCGAATCTTCTGGCTTTATAAAAAGCCGTGCCTAAATCGCGTTTGATTCGGTAATCGCCCGGTTTTTCCTGCTCAGCCTCTTCAAGTGCGGCAATCGCTTCATTGTATTCTTTCTTATTCAGATACATCAGACCCTGACGGTGGCTGCTCGCGGCGCAGCCTATGAAGAACAAAATGAGAAATATGAGCAAAAAATAATGATTGGAGTGTAATCTTAAAGCTCTTAATCCGTTCATCGTTTTCCCTCCTGCTGTTGTTTAATGATGATATATGAATTTATGAAAATGGTGGATTAATGATGGTCGAGTCTGTTTATCAAATGGGTCATTGCTGAGCGTAAGGCGCTATGATATTAATAAAAATTCCTCTGCGGATATAGCTTTAGACGGAAATTCACTGAGAATCTTTTTATCTCGAGTCACTAATGGAACATCAATATCTTCCGCTAATGCAATAAATTCACAATCGCATGATGAACACTTTGATTTATTTACCAATTCAAGAACGTTACCAGAATTCACTTCATATTCTGAATCGACCATCATATCCTCAGCTTCTTGAATGAGAAATTTTGCTTGCTGAACAGTTAAGTGTTTTTTGCGAATATATAAAGATAAAACACTACGGAATTCACTTCTCCACAAAATGGGAGCAATCCAATCAGAATCTTTTGTTAAGATTTGCTTTACCACTTCAGTTTGTTGACCTGGAATAAATAAATAGGATATGATATTCGTATCGACTACTATCATTTTCTGCCTTCCTCTTTCGCCTGATTGATTATCTCATCGGAAAGTGGAGGTATGTTTTTGTTTTTATAAAAATTGTTAAGTCTGGAAAATAATAATTCAATATCAATTTTTTTACTGCTTAAAGAATTCTCCAATCGCTTAATTATTTCATTGTTAATACTTCTTCGATTTTCCTGAGCTGTCATTTTGATTTTTTCATATAACTCGGCTGGTATATTTT
>JBHHWX010000196.1:0-10182 GCA_046756745.1 bacterium
AGCGGGAGAAACGGCGAGCCGAAGCATTCGCTAAATGTGGCTTGCGGTTCGGTAATTCCGGCCTCGGTGCCAGCCAGCTTGGAGGTGTACCCAGAAAGAAAATGATACATCGCCATCTCTTTAGTGAGCTTAACAATTGGAGGCATCACGCCGAAAGCGTCCGCTGTCAAGAAAACGACGTTCTTCGGGTGGCCGGAGATTCCGGGTATCAGAGCATTGTCGATAAAATGCAGAGGATAGGTGGCGCGGGTATTCTCGGTGATACTGCCGTCGTCATAATCGAGCACGTGTGAATATTTATCGTAAATTACATTTTCGGCTATCGAGCCAAAACGGATTGCGTTATAAATCTGTGGTTCCTTTTCCAGTGACAACTGGATACATTTTGCGTAACAACCGCCCTCAAAGTTAAAAATACCGTCGTCGCCCCAACCGTGCTCATCGTCGCCGATGAGCTTTCTTTCCGGGTCGGCGGATAAGCTGGTTTTCCCGGTACCGGACAATCCGAAGAACAACGCCGAATCGCCTTCCGCGCCGACGTTAGCCGAACAATGCATCGGCAGCACGCCCTTCATTGGGAGAAGATAATTCATCACCGAAAAGATCGATTTCTTGATTTCGCCGCCATATTGCGTCCCGCCAACCAGAATAACTTTTTGCGCTAAATTTAAAACGACGAACACTTCCGACTGGGTGCTGTCGGTTTCCGGATTAGCCAATAACCTGGGAGCGTGCAGCACCGTGAATTCCGGTACGTGATTCTCCACATCCTCAGGCCGCTCAGGCCGCACGAAAAGCGTACGCGCAAACAGGGCGCCCCAAGCATACTCCGTTACCACGCGCAGAGACATACGGTAGCGGCTGTCCTGCCCAACGAATAAATCCTGCAAGAAGAGATCCTTGTTTTGAAAATAAGCGCGAACTTTATTATAAAGTCCCTCGAATGCTTGTTCGGACATCGGTTTATTCACCTTGCCCCAAGCGATAGCATCCCGGCTCGACGACTCTTCGACGACAAAACGGTCAAGAGGAGAACGTCCGGTGCGGCTGCCGGTACGCACAATAAGAGCGCCGTTTTCCGCCATAATCCCTTCGCCGCGCTTAATCGCTTCTTCAACCAAAACAGCCGTTGAAAAATTGCAATTCAAGCTCTGCCACTTATCCAATCCAAGTTTGTTAAGTTGTTCGGTTTTGTCCTTCATTTTAGAATTTTCACCTTCTCTTTTAGTTAAAATGGACGAATCTGCCGATCACTGAATTTAGAAAATTTACAGTCTTAGTCAAGAGTAATAGGACGGGCAAAAATATTTTTTTGAACCTGAATTTTCCTACATGCTTAGCCGAAAAAACTATTTTCTTCGCTAAGGCGTCCCGCCGAGCATTTTTTTACTCTTAAGCCTGTTACAAAAAGCCCTCGGCGAGACGCCTTCGGGCAAGTAAGCTTGTGAACAGTTGCGCTCATTATGCTTGAAATTCGTGATTTCCTTGTGGCTTAGTGCCTTTGTGGCTACAATTTAGGAATAATCCAAATGAGTTGAGGATTGACGATTCGTGAAGTGGGACGATCTCTCTCATACTTTAACCGCAGGACATAGAGGGTGGAATTATCGCTTACCCCCGGATACATTTATCTCTGAGAACTCAACCCGGATCTGCGGGTCGGCATAAAAGCCAACCTTGCCGGTAGTCTCTTCCCCGATGAACTCGAAGAGTTTTGTGCCATTGGCGGAAAAAGTCGTTCTATCCTGCAAACAACTGACTTCGAGCAGCACATCGTCGAGAAGGAGGGTCGAATCCCCCAGGGCGTCACTCCTAAAAACGAGCTCCTTCTTAAAGTTAGAATATTTTTGCAAAAGATACTGCTGTCCGCGAAAAACTGTGAAAAGATAGTACGTTTCAAAAGGGCTTACGTTCATCGTTTTATATCCGATAATGACGCCAAACCTGCCGCCGGAATGCCCGTCAACGATTCGCGCCCTGACTTTAATCTTGCGATCCAAGTCACGTAGATATAAGGCTTTTTTCCTACTGGGGCTCTCTTTAAAAAGAATCCGTCCCGGCAGCAAAGCAAAATCTCCGGGCGTCAATCCTCGGAAATCCCAATCGTGGACACTGGCATCATGAGAAGAAAAATCCATTTTTTCTCTCGCAGCTAACTGGCTTGTTAAGACTGTTTTCGAGGATAACCGTTCGGATTCTAATTTTGGTTGAGGTTTGGAAATCTCTTCCGGCTTCGACCGGAGCGCCAGTTTATCTTGGGACTGTACAATTCGAATTTTAATATAAGCATCGTCAGGCTGTAACTCGGCTGCCTGGGTGTAAACACTCAGAGCTTCTTCATAAAATTCATTTTGAAATAGAGAATCTGCTCTATCCATATAAATCTTCAAGATTTTATCGACGCCCTCTCTCGCAGAAAGATGATCGGGATTTTCATAAAGAATTTTCCGGAACAACGAAAGAGCAACATTGAATTCGCCGGCTGATAAAAATGTTTGTGCGGACATCAACATTTCTTTATCCTCTGGCTCAGCAGGCATCATAAGGCCCGTTATTTCTTTTCTTGCATTCAGAAAGGAGTGCGCGGCTTTATCGTCGGACTGGACCATCCACACTCCGAACAGCACGAGAACAAAAATGAGTGCGCCCGCACCGGCAACACGGGGCGACACCTCCTTCATTCTTATCGCCGCTTTACGAATCAAATTCGTTCTTTTGCTTTCAACACGAATCGCATGAACGTCAATATTGTCTTGATAGCCGGAATGTTGAGCGAGTTGCAGCACCTTCTGACAAATTCGTTCCGGAGTATGCGAGTGACAGAGCATCCGAATCTCAGATTCTGTGACTTCTTGCAAACCGTAGTTTGTCAATAAAAAATAATCTCCCGACTCAAGCTGTGTTGTTTTCATCTCGATTTCAAAAACCGAATCCAAACCAATACCGTGAGATGGTTCGCTGTCAGCAGGGCGGTCGGCCGCATCTGTGCGCGAAGTTTTTTCCGTCAGGTTTTCAACGGAGAGCTGTTCGATGACCGAGTCTCTGATAAGATAAGCTTGATTTGAGCCGCTATGAGCGAAATAGGCCCGATCTTGAGTTAACACTAATCCTGCACAGCTTAATACCAATTTAGATTTTTGGGGATCGAGATTAAACATCTCAAAGATCAAAGCATTCGCATCTTCAAAAGAATGACGCAAACTTTGATTGATATTTGTAGAGAGGTCTGCGTAGTAGATCTCGTTAATGATATTCGCTGCTAATTGAATCGCAGCGTCGGTGTCAGAATGAGATCGAGGTCCTCTGACAACCAAAAACAGTTGACCCTTAGACGACAGATCTTTGTCATCAATTCTACCTGCAAACTCTCGGTTGAGACAAGAATTTTTAGTCCGCTTGGAATAACTGGAAAAGCTTATAATGGTTTTATTATCTTTCATGATGATGAGAGCCGGTGGATGTTACTTAAACTTATAAAAAGTATGACGATCATTCAACCAAATAGTTATATGTTACCAAGAATTAATTTTCATGTAACAATCATAGGGATTGAGATTCACTCAGGGACGCCTTTTTATGAGGCGAAAAGTTTGGCCGCCTCGATTGTTGTTGTCTCCCACAAAAAGGCAGGTAAAAATATAAGGATGGAATAAATATAAAAAAAAGATCGAGACGGCCAAAAAGGGTATTTGCTCTACATGTTTAATTATACTGATCTCATAAAAATATGTTCAACTTTTGTCGCTGTTTTCTCTGCTCATAAAGTCAAATGGAGACATTTGTTTGGAATAAATCAACAAGATACTGTGTTCTGCTATTCATTACTCAAATTGTTCACAAAATCTCTACCTAATTTTCCTAATTCGTTTCTTTTGCAAAATGTAGGGAGCAGGCGTGCCTGTTCCCTACAAATACTCAACTCATGCTTATCTTCTGTGTATTCTAACTCGACTCCCAATAAACTTGTGCCTGTATGCTTTTAGCGGGTGAGCTGAGAATGATATTTTGCAACAGAAACTAAAATAACAAGCGGAGGGCTGCTATGAAAAAAATCGCTATCTATTTTATATTCATCCTGTTCGTTCCAACATTCTTGTCCGCTCAAGTAAAACTCAACGAAGTGCTCTATTCGACTTCTGACGATCAAATTGAGCTCAAAAATTTCGGTTCGACATCTGTCAATGTTTCGAGCTGGTGGTTCTGTGCTCTCGGGCTTTATGATCAGATTAGTACTCTGACCGTAGTGAGCGGCGAGCTGAATATCCCCCCTGGAGGTCTCTTAGCGCTTAGTGGTAAAAGCCTTAACAACAGCGCCTCTGATTTAGGACTCTACTCCACGAATGCAGGCGGTTTTACTAGCCCGTCTGACATGGAAGATTTTGTTCAGTGGGGAAGCGGTGGATTAACCAGAGAATCCGTAGCCGTGTCTAAAGGCATCTGGACTGCGGGGGAGTTTGTCGCCACTGTTGCCCAGGGGAGCTCGATTGAATACGACGGCGATGGAAATTTAGTAGAAGACTGGTTCGCTCAGCCGAATCCAACGATTGGCGCTGAAAACGGCATTGTTACCGGCGTCGACGATGAGATCGCAGGTCTTCCTGACGATTTCATCCTGACGCAAAACTTTCCGAATCCGTTCAACCCAAGCACGAACATTAATTACACCATTCCACAATCCGCCCCACTGACTGCAGTACAAATTGATATCTTTAACCTGCTCGGTCAAAAAGTGAGAACACTGGTGAACGCGAGTCAGTCATCAGGGACTTATCGTGTGCAGTGGGATGCAAAAGATAATGCTGGTAATTTATTAGCGAGCGGCGTTTACATCTACCGCCTGCAAGCCGGCGCGTTAGTTGATATGAAGAAGATGATTCTGCTCAGATGACTGAGTGAAAGCCGGACAAGCCGGAACCAACAAAAATGAAAAGCGCACGCAAAGACGCAGAGATCGCAAAGAATACGCAAAGGGTTTTCTTTGCGATCTCTGCGTCTTTGCGTGAAATCTTTCGCTTTTTGGGATTTAAATTCATTTCTTGCCAAAAAATGACAGAACTCGACTTGTCAGTATTAAAAACGTAAAGTAAAAACGGTCTTCTCCCTGGGTTCGGAAAAAACATTGATGGCGCCGCGGTGCAGCCGCATAATCTGACGAGACAAGCTCAAACCGATTCCACTGCCATCCTTTTTGGTTGTAAAAAAAGGAATGAAAATTTTTTCCAATAGCTCGTCAGGGATGCCGGGGCCGTTATCCGTCACTTGAATGATGATTCTCCCTCGCTCGTCGATTTTTGAGAACAAATCAATGCGGCTGCCCTGGTGTGTTCGCACCGCTTGTATGGCGTTTTTCAGGATATTGATGAGTATCTGTTCGACCAATTCCGGATCAGCGGTTAACTCGAGGGTTTCGGGAGTAACCCGGGATTGGAAATCGATATCATGTTTCGTCATCTCGGGCGACATAAGCTGTTCGACTCGCTGAAAAAGCTCTGCAATGGAAAAGATTTCAAAATTTGGAACAGGAATGCGGGCGAGATTGCGATAGGCATCGACAAAGTGCAGCAAACCATCGCTGCGCTTCTTGATGGTCTGCATGGCGCCAAAAATATCGCTTTTAACTTCTGGGCCCACTGGGACAACAGCAGTCTCATCCTGTGAATTTAACATGTCATTCACGGTTGAGGCCAAGGAGGCAATAGGCGTCACGGAATTCATGATTTCATGAGTCAAAACACGTATTAAATTCTGCCAGGCCTCCAATTCTTTCTCCTCTAATTCGCCTTGGATATTTTGCAGCGAGACCAAGGTAAAATTCTGATCGCGCATCCGAAATTGGGTTGTGTGAACGACTAATTGCAGGATTTCATTTCTGAAGTCTAATTTCACCAAGGCTTTTTGGCCCGGTTGTAATTCAAGCATCGTTTTAACAAAAGGGCCGCTCATTTTTTTCAAATCATGAATGTTTCGCAAACGCGGAATTTTGAGCAATTTTTTGGCGGCATTGTTAAAGAGCGCGACGTCGCCATTGCCGTGAAATGCCAGCAGACCTATGCCCACATGCTGAACCACGGTCTGTAAATAGCGAAAGTGCTCCTCTTTCTCTGCCCGGGCCTGATGAAACTTTTGGATGATATCGTTAAACGCTTTTTTTAAATCGTCAAAAGTTGACCCCAAACCTTTTCCTAAAAATGCTTGTGAGAAGTCTTCATGTTTAATCGTCAGCAGGAATCTGTTCAAATCCCGGTTGGTTTTTTCTACATAATGGACGAGAGAGTAGGTTTGATAGATAATGATGAACCCCAGAATCAGCTTCGTTGCGTAGTACGTCATATCGGGTCGAAACATGAGATAAAGGAAAAGGGAGATAGTCGCGCTGAGCAACACAACACGCCCCAACACCACAACTCGAAAACGCTTATAAACCATACTTCTCCAGCCTTCTGTAGAGTGAAGTGCGCGTCAGTCCAAGCTCCCTGGCGGCTTTACTGATATTGCCGCTGTGTTTGGTCAGAGTTTTTTGAATGACGACTTTTTCAACAACTTCAAGATTGTACCTGTCGAAAACCAGGCCATCCTGCTGCTGCGCAGTCGGAGTAAAAAAGAAATCAAACGGCTGCAAGACATTCGAGTCGCTCATGATGACCGCACGCTCGACGGCATGCTGGAGTTCGCGTACATTTCCAGGCCAATGGTAGTTTTGCAATTTTTTGAGAACGGCAGTATTGAAGCGTTTTGTCTGTTTTTGGTATTTTTTAGAGTAAAGCTCTAAAAAAAAATTGAGCAGCAAAGGGATGTCCTCTTGACGTTCGCGTAAAGGCGGCAATTGAATTTCCACAGTATTGATACGATACAGCAGATCCTGCCGGAATTTATTTTCAGCGACCATTTGATGGATCGGTTTATTCGTTGCACAGATAAGCCGAATATCGAAACTTTTCGAAATATTTGAGCCCACTCGCGTAACCTGACGGCTCTGCAGGGTCGTGAGGAGCTTGGCTTGTAGGGGCAGCGACAGGTTCCCGATCTCGTCCAGAAAAAGGGTTCCCCCGGAGGCAATTTCAAAGCGCCCGGCGCGGTCCTCGCGGGCGTCTGTGAAAGCGCCTTTCACATGCCCGAACAGCTCGCTTTCAAAAAGGGTTTCGGTAATCGCCCCCATATCGACGCTGACAAATAACTCGTTAGCGCGCAAAGACTGCCTGTGCAATTCAACCGCGACCAGCTCTTTACCCGTGCCGTTTTCTCCGGTAATGAGAACATTGGCATCGGTTTTGGCGACTTTTTCTATGGTTGCGAAGACTTTCTGCATGGCGGCACACTGCCCGATGAAATCGTGTTCAGGTTGCGCTAGAGCGGCTTTAAGCTGTCTTTGATGTGAGCGTAGATTATCCACCTCTACTTTCGATTTACGCAAGTTCATAGCCGCAGATAACGTCGCTAGGAGCTTCTCATTCTGCCACGGCTTCAACACGAAATCCATGGCGCCTTCTTTGATGGCCCTAACGGCTAACTGGACATCGCCGTAAGCCGTTATCATGACAACAACAGCCGCGTGATCGATTTCTAAAATCTTGTTAAGCCAATGAAAGCCCTCTTTTCCGCTGCTGGCGCCTTTGGCGAAGTTCATATCCAAAAGGATCACGTCATAACTTTGGTTCTTAAGTAGAGCCGGGAGGGCGCTCGGGTCCTTCTCAGTATGAATCATTTGAAAGTGTTTCTTCAAAAATAAACGCGCTGCGAGAAGGACGTCTTCATCGTCGTCGACAATTAAGATTTTTCCGTATTTCATGATTTAAGCTACAGTTCATAATTAGTGTCTGAATGAAAACTCATTTTACGTCCTGTCTTTGCGAGGCGGTTTTTGCCGAAGCAATCTCCTGCCGCTCCTAAGACGGGGATTGCTTCGCTGAGAAACGCTCGCAATGACAGCAAAAAACCACGTTTTCTGTCAATCACTAATGAGCTTTGTTTCTTAGAATTTTCATAAGTACAATAATTATTCCGAAAAATCAAGCACTAACTTTGACACCACTTTCGTCTTCTTCAAGCTCCCGAGCTCAGCCTCAGCCTCAGCCTCAGCCTCAGCCTTAGCCTCAGCCTCAGCCTCAGCCTCAGCCTTAGCCTTAGCCTCAGCCTTAGCCTTATCCTTAACTGCCTTAGCCTCAGCCTTCGTCTCAACCTCAAGAACGTCCGCCAGCGGACACTTGTTGTAATGCCAGCGGATATTTTTACGGAGGTGACCGCAACAAAACATCTTAACCTCAACAAAATCAGTATTGGCACAGGACTTGCATTTAGTTTGTTGAATCAAATTATCGTGAAAGGCAGACTCAAATGGGAATGGATCGCAAAATTGAGAAAAAGAACTGGCCTCCAAAAAAAATTGCAGGTCTGGCATTTGTCGGTTTATTCTTCGTTTTTATCGTTTACAATTTTGTTTTCGGGGACAAAAGCTCAAAAGTCAATATCGAAGCGGAGCGACTCACCATATCCGAGGTCACCAAAGGTCCTTTTCAAGAGTTCATCCCGGTGACCGGCACGGTACTGCCGATCAAAACAATCTTTTTAGACGCGATTGAAGGGGGACAGGTCGACACCGTTTTTATCGAGGCCGGCAGTGTTGTCAATCAAGGAGACAGGATATTACAACTATCCAACACAACCTTACACATCCAAATTTCCTCGCAAGATGCTCAGGTTGTAGAGCAACGCAACCTGTTAACAAATACTCGATTCAACTTAGAGCAAAACCTGCTTAACAGCAGGAGACAGCTCATTGAACAGGAGTATCAAATAAAACGCCTGCAAAGGCTTTACGAGCGACGCAAAGATCTTTTCGATAAGAACGTCATTTCAAAAGAAGAATTCGAGACGACAGAGGACGAATACGACTTCCAAAAAAAGCTGCAACGTTTGAATATTGACTCTTTCAAACAGGACTCGATTTTTCGGGAAGTTCAGGTGAGACAACTGGAAGGGTCTTTAAACCGTTTAGAACAAAATCTTCAAATCGCCATGAAAAGACTCGACGATCTCACCATCAAGGCCCCGGTGAGCGGCCACCTGACTTCACTGAATGCAGAAATTGGGCAGTCCATCAGCCAGGGGGTACGGTTGGGGCAAATCGACGTTTTGGACGGCTTCAAAGTACGCGCCGGAATCGACGAACATTATCTCGCCCGGATCGAGAAAGGGTTGAGAGGCGAGTTCGATTTTGCCGGCAGCACCTTTGCTTTAGTCGCGGACAAAATTTATCCTGAAGTCCGCGACGGCCGCTTTGAAGTCGACTTGGAATTTACTGGGGATGCGCCGGCAGGCATTCGCCGCGGACAAACCGTTCATATTCGCTTGGAGCTGGGGGATCTTACCAAGGCGGTGTTGGTACCACGTGGAGGCTTTTGGCAGGAAACGGGCGGTCAATGGATCTTTGTGGTCGATGAATCCGGCACGTTTGCTGTGAAGCGAAAAATCGGCTTAGGCCGTCAAAACCCGCAGGTTTACGAGGTCATCGAAGGATTGCTGCCTGGTGAGCGGGTGATCACTTCGAGCTACGATATTTTCGGAGACAATGACAAGTTGATACTGAAGTAAGCTGTTAGCTATCAGCTATCAGCTATCAGCTATCAGCTATCCAGACGCTGAAAGCTGACCGCTGAAAGCTAACAGCTATTAGCTCTCAGCCTTCAGCCTAAAGCCACATGTTCTAAATAACAGGAGAGTACAGAAATAGAATGAAAGATTTCAGAAAATTGAAGGTCTGGGAAAAGGGTCATCAATTGACTCTGACAGTTTACAAATGCACAAAATCGTTTCCTAAAGACGAACTGTATGGGCTTACGAGCCAAATCCGACGCGCCTCTGTTTCAATCCCTGCAAACATAGCGGAGGGCTGTGGCAGAGACAGTGATGCTGAATTGGCGCGTTTCTGCAAAATTGCGAGCGGCTCAGCAAGTGAGCTTGAATACCATCTTTTGCTGGCCCACGATCTGGGATACCTGGACAATGCCGAATTTGACCATTTAACCCAACATGTTATCGAGGTCAAGAAAATGTTAACTTCTTTTATCCAGACGCTGAAAGCTGACCGCTGAAAGCTAACAGCTATTAGCTCTCAGCCTTCAGCCTTCAGCCTAAAGTCTAAAGCAACATGTTTTGAGAAACTCGCTTCAAATAATATAAGGAGAA
>JBHHWX010000197.1:0-10161 GCA_046756745.1 bacterium
CATGTTCAAGAAAAACCTCCTCATCGACGGCAAAGAAATCCCGGCCAGTTCGGGAAAAACCACCACAAT
The DNA here is from genome assembly GCA_046756745.1 of bacterium. Taxonomy (GTDB): domain Bacteria; phylum Zhuqueibacterota; class Zhuqueibacteria; order Oceanimicrobiales; family Oceanimicrobiaceae; genus JBHHWX01. The sequence continues at coordinate 70 of JBHHWX010000197.1, forward strand.
CATCAATCCCGCTACGGATGAGCCGCTCGCCAAAGTCGCTGAGGGCGGCGCAGAAGACATCGATGCGGCCGTACAAAGCGCACACCGAGCGTACGAGGAAGGCCCCTGGCGGCGTATCAACACCCGGGAACGCGCCGGCCTGCTTTTAGACTTAGCCGGTCTCATCCGCGATAATGCCGACGAGCTGGCGCGGTTGGAAACGCAGAACGTCGGAAAGCCCATCCGCGAGTCGCGCGATGAAGTGGCCTTGGCCGCCGATTGTTTCGAGTACTACGCCGGCGCGATCAACAAAGTCGGCGGACAGAATATCCCGGTGGCGGCGTCCGGCGTGAGTCTGACCTTTCGCGAACCGGTGGGCGTGTGCGGGCTGATCGTGCCCTGGAATTTTCCCATTGCCATTACGTCCTGGAAAGTCGCTCCTGCATTGGCTATGGCCAACACGGTGGTCGTTAAGCCCGCCAGTCAAACGCCGCTCACTGCGCTGCGTCTAGCTGAATTGGCATGTGAAGCGGGTATCCCGCCCGGGGTTTTGAACGTGGTTCCCGGTAAAGGAGAAACTGCCGGAGAAGCGCTTGTGCAGCATCCTTTCGTGCGAAAAATTTCTTTTACCGGCTCCACTGAGATCGGCAAAGGGGTCATGAAATTAGCCGCAGACGAAGTCAAACGTGTGACCCTGGAATTAGGCGGCAAGTCGGCCAATATCGTTTTTGCCGACGCGGATTTGGCGCGCGCAGCCCCTGCAGCGCTTTGGAGTGTTTTGGGAAACGCCGGCCAGGACTGCTGCGCCCGCAGCCGCTTGCTGTTGCAGCGTTCGATTTACGATGAATTTCTTTCCGAATTGACTAAGCTCTTTCAGAATTTACGATTGGGGGATCCACTCGACGATCAGACTGAAATTGGGTCGCTTATCTCCAAGGCGCATCGCGAGCGGGTTGCGGGATACATTCATTCGGGAGAAAAAGAGGGCGCAATTCTCATGTGCGGCGGCCGGCCTCCTTCTCAGGAAAATTTGTCAAAAGGCGCTTTTTTAACTCCGGCGCTCTTTTCCGGCGTGCAACCGGAAATGCGCATTGCACGAGAGGAAATTTTTGGCCCGGTTTTATGCGCGTTGCCTTTTGACACCGAAGAAGAGGCTGTTCGAATGGCCAATGACAGCACGTACGGACTCTCCGGCTCCGTCTGGACCAGAGACATCGAACGCGCTTTGCGTGTTGCCCGCAGCGTGCAGACCGGGGTGATTTCCGTAAATAGCGGACACAGCGTGCATCTCGAAGCGCCGTTCGGAGGATTCAAACGCAGCGGCCTCGGCCGGGAGTTGGGACTCGCTGCTCTCGATCATTACAGCGAAATCAAGAGCGTTTTTATTAGCGTGGAACGTCAAACGTGAGACGTGAGACGTGAGACGTGAAACGTTTGCCCCGATCGTGAATAGTAAAACGTTCAGGACGGCAAAGTCAGTTTAGAATTTATTCTCTTAGCGAAGGCGTCCTCGCCGAGCGGGTTCTCTGCCAAATTTGTAATCGAAAGCCCTCGGCGGGGACGCCTTCGGGCAAGTGAGTTTGGACATTTCAGCAAAACTCCTCGGAGTTTTGCCGAAAAACTTTGCAAAAAAAAACAATTCGATTTGTAGTACCGATAAAATGAATCGGGATCAAAGACCGGCTGGTCCCGGGTTAGGAGGAATGCATGGCAGCTTCACAAATTCGAGGAATGCTCGACGTCAAAACCTTAAAACAGATGGTAGAAAAAGATGAAATCGAAACCGTTTTATCCGTCTTCCCGGATATGTACGGCCGTTTAATGGGAAAACGGATCACCGGACGCTTTTTTGTAGACGACGTACTCGACGCCTCCATTCATGTATGCGATTACTTGCTGGCTTGTGATATGGAAATGGAGCCCGTCCCAGGGTACGCCTTCACAAGCTGGAGCGATGGCTATGGCGATGTCCGGCTTATCCCGGACCTCAAAACTCTGCGCATAGCTTCTTGGCATGAAAAAACCGCGCTTGTGCTGTGCGATGTTTACAACGAAGAACAAAATGTGCTGACGGAAGTAGCTCCACGAACCATTCTGCGAAAACAGGTCGACCGGGCGACTAAAATGGGTTACATTGCCAGGGCGGGGTCCGAGCTGGAATTGTACGTTTTTAAAGATTCCTATTCACAGGCGGCGGACAAAACGTACATAAACTTGGAGCCGGTTGGCAAATATATTGAGGATTATCATATTCTACAAGGTACAAAAGAAGAGTTCGTGATCGGCGAGATCCGTCACCATTTGGATCGCTCGGGCGTGCCGGTTGAATTTTCAAAAGGGGAATGGGGACCTGGCCAGCAGGAGATCAATTTGCGCTACGCCGACTTTTTGGAAATGGCCGATCGCCACGCCATATACAAACATGCTGTCAAGGAAATCGCCTGGCAAAAAGAGTGCGCCATCACGTTTATGTCAAAATGGGACGAGCGTTTTGCCGGATCGAGTATGCATCTGCACGCCAGTCTGTGGGATAAATCCGGACTCCATTCCCTCTTCCCTGGTGAAGAAGAAATGGGACCGATTCATGCATCGCCGCTGTTTCGCTGGTTTCTGGGCGGTTGGATGGCTCATGTTCGCGAGATATTCCCTTTTTATGCTCCTTATCCGACTTCGTACAAACGTTTTGTCGCCGGTTCGTTTGCTCCCACAGGTATCGCTTGGAGTTACGACAATCGCACCGCCGGCTTTCGAATCGTAGGACACGGTCCAGCGCTGCGGATCGAATGCCGCGCCCCGGGCGCTGATGCGAACCCCTACCTGGCCTTTGCTGCGACGTTGGCTGCCGGTCTCGATGGCATCGAAAATCAAATCGAGCCGCCGCCCATCTTTGAAGGAGACGTGTACGCGGCAGAAGAGCTGCCCCACGTGCCCAAGACTCTTAACGAAGCCATCGGCGAATTGGCTGACAGCGCCTGGGCTCGCGAAACCTTCGGAAAAGACGTCATCGAGCACTACCTGCATTTTTTCCGCACCGAGCAGCGGAAATTTGACGAAGTGGTGACAAATTGGGAGCGGGAGAGGTATTTTGAAAGGGCGTAAAGCGGCGTGTTAGCGCGGTGAAGTGTTAATAACCTTCATATACCCAGCGCGGCGAAGCCGCAGTCAACACCAAGTATAAGGTATGATGACTAAACAAAAAAAACTCCCGATCATCGGCATGACAACCTACGGTCGCAATCAAGCAGGAGACTTTTACCTGCCGGGGAATTACCTCGATGCCGTACGCAAGGCCGGGGGATGTCCTCTCCTTTTGACCCCGGGTGAAACTCACATTGCAGAAATTATTGATAGCGTTGACGGCCTTATTTTCTCCGGGGGGGGAGATATCAACCCGGCTTTATACGGTGGAGTTTCCCATCCAAAAATTGCACGAGTCGATCGCGAACGCGATGACTTTGAAATGGCGCTGGCTCGAGAAGTTCTTAAACTCGAAAAACCCGTTCTCGGAATTTGCCGCGGATCGCAGCTCCTCAATGTTGCTTCCGGGGGTAATTTGGTCGAGCATTTACCGGATGATTTCGGAACGGACATTCTGCATGTCGCCGCCAACGGGGATGCGTCCCAACATCCGGTCTCTATTGACTCTGACAGCCGGCTTGCTGAGATATTTGGCGCGACCGAGCTGACTGTTGCCTCTAAACATCACCAGTGCAACAGAGTCGTATCGCGGGACTGGCGCATTGTGGCGACGGCATCCGACGGCGTCATCGAGGCGATGGAGCATCAAATCCATCCCTGGCTTTTCGCCGTTCTTTGGCATCCGGAGATCCTTCTGGACGAGCCGGTGAACCAGCGAATTTTTCGAGCTTTCGTTACCCAAACATTAGGCGTTTAGCGCGAAGCATCTTGCGAACCGGATAAATCAATCTTGTCATTTCGAATCCCGACATTTTTTTGTCGGGGTGAGAAATTTTACTTTCAATCTTTAAAGGAAAAAGTACCATGCGTTTAGCGGATAAAGTTGCATTGATTACCGGCGCCGGCAGCGGTATTGGCCGCGAGTCGGCGCTGCTGTTTGCAAAAGAAGGCGCCAAAGTGATGGTCGCTGACTTGCAGGAAGATTCCGGCCAAGAAACGCGTCAGTTGATTCAAGAACAGGGCGGAGAAGCCGGATACGTCCGCGCCGACGTTTCAAAGGCGGCAGACGTGCAAGCGATGATCGAACACACCGAGAAGAGCTTCGGACAGCTTAACATTTTGTTCAATAATGCCGGCATTTTCCCGGATGCAGACGGTTCGGTTCTCGCTACGGAAGAAGACGTCTGGGAGATGGTGATGAACGTCAATCTCAAGGGAGTGTTTTTAGGCTGTAAGTATGGCATCCCAGCGCTTTTGCGTTCCGGCGGCGGTTCGGTTATCAACACCGCGTCGTTTGTCGCACTCATGGGTGCGGCGACATCCCAGATCGCGTATACCGCCAGCAAAGGCGGGGTGCTGGCCATGACCCGTGAAATCGCTGTCGAATTCGCCCGGCAAAACATTCGGGCTAATGCACTCTGTCCGGGACCGGTTGAGACGCCGCTGCTTGCGGAGCTGCTCTCTGATCCCCAAAAACGTCAGCGGCGCTTGGTGCACATTCCTCCGGGACGCTTTGCCCGCGCGACGGACATTGCCAACGCCGCGCTTTTTCTTGCAAGCGACGAATCGTCTTATGTCAACGGAACGACCTTTACAGTGGATGGTGGGATTACAGCGGCGTATGTTACGCCGGAGTAGGGCGAGTGAAGCAGAGTTAGGCGTTTACCAGCACCTAAATACTAAATTCGAATATCGAAATCCGAAACAATACCAAAACTTCAAATTCAAATCAGTCGAGCGTCTAACCGATGTTCAAAACAATCTTGGTTTTTTCGTTTTGGTCATTTCTGTTTTGTTTTTTGGGGATGCCGATGTTTGGCGTTAAGCGCCTAAAGGTGAACCTTCCTAACGTGAGCAACCTCCCTCATGACCGACGCCACCGGCACCAACCTCCCTACCGTCGTATAAAAATCGTTATAAACCGGCGTCGTGGTTGAGCGTTCCTTAAAACGCTGCCACGTGCTCAGAAACCATTTTCGGGTTTCAGGCATGGGCAGGATATAAAGCTCTTTAATCTCAACAAAGTAGTAAAAAAGCAAGTCGGCTTGGGTATACAGGAAACAGCCGGGAGTATTCTTTTCCCGGTTGCTCAGCGTCTCGAAAAAAAAGTTGCCTGTTTTGTGCCAGAGATCGCCTTTTATTTCGACTTTATAAGTTTTCTTTTGGGTTGTCCAAAGTAAATCGACGTCGATTTTTTGGAATTCGGGATCGCTTTCTACGTTCTTTACACTTATGGTATTTTTCAGAGATCGCAACCAAGCCTCAATCTCCGACGCCGCTCTTTGGGAGACTTTGACGGCGTCTTTCATTTTGATTCTACGGGTCGCTTTTTTCGGAGCGTCCATTTCGTCTCTCCAGTTCGCCATAAATCCGCAGTATGTCGAAAGAGTTCTTGCTAAAAGCGTGGCCGAAAAGTCCAAAATCACTTCCCAAAGGCGTCTCGCCGAGGGCCTTTGGGCACAGAGTCGGAATCAAACCCGCTCAGCGAGGACGCCTTTGTTTAAGAAAATATACTTCGCTTCTAAGGCATCACATCGACGTTAACAACTTCTTGTCGATCAAATCCGGATTTCCCAAAACCACAAATTGGATATTTCTAAAATACTGGCTGGCAACTCGCTGCACATCTTCAGACGAGATGTTTCTGAGCTTTTCCACGATTCTTTCACTTTCCTGCCACCCAAGCCCTGAGAGCTCAAAGTAGGCTAAAAATTGTGCTTGAGCTGTGTTCGACTCATTGTTTAAGTAATACTGGGTGAGATACATGTTGATTCTGTCCTGCAAATCCTTCTCAGCGACTCGTTCTTTTTGAAGTTTTTTGAGCTCTATGAGCATAATCTTCACTGTGGAATCCGGCTCCGTAGATGTTGCATAAATGCCGGCGCTGCCGGAAAAATTTTTAGATAAAAATGCATCGGGTGCATAAGACAGATTCCGTTTCGTTCTGATTTCCTCGAACAAACGCCATTTTAAAATATCCATCGCAATCGTCATGGGATAGTAATCGGGGTCGTTTGGGTTGGGAACGGAAAAGAGTCCCAAAATATAATTGGTGGGTAAGTCGCGCGCCACAACTTTGACATTCGGAAGCGTGTGTGTCACGTTCGCAGGGAAGGTAGGCTGGTATTTACCTTTAGATAGTTTACCGAAAGTCTTAGATACCTTTTTTCTTAAACTCTCCTTATCCACATTGCCAACGACGACCAAAAGCAATTTTGACTTCTTGAGATTCTTCTTTAAATAGGATGTCATCTGTTTAATGGTAATCTTCCTGATCGAGTCCTCAACGCCCTGTGGATTGAGCTGGTAGGGATGCCCACGGTAGAATTGCTCCTCAGCCATATCCCGAATGTAGACGTCGGGGCTATCCTTCCGTTGCCGGATTTGCATCAACATCCGTTCACGCGCGACCTCTACCCTTTCATCATAAAAAGTTGTCTTCATGACATAGTCGGAGAAAACCTCCCACAGTTGATCGAAATATTGCCGGGTACAGCGCAAACTCACGACAGTAAAATTTTTCTCAGAAGCAGCGCCTAACTCTGCTCCCGTTCCCTCAATAATTTTACCCCAGCTTTTTTCTGCATATTTTTTATCTTTAAGCGTGACGCTGTTAAAAATAAACGGTTCGATACCTTGGTTGGCCTCGGTCAAATTCAAAACGCCGCCTTTCAAATAAAGCTGCACCGAAATGATCTCGTTTGCGGGATTTTGTTTTAGAATCACTTTCAGATTTTTAACGTAAAATTCTTCCGGAGCTTGATATTCACTTGCCGCCCGTAAAGGACATCCAAGATTCAGAAAGGTTAAAAGAACAACGGCAAGACGCCTGCTTTTCATATTATCTCCTCACTGTACTTCATAGAATGTTTGACGCTGCCAATATCACGCAACACAAAAAGTTTTCTGATATTTCGTTCTCATGCATAATAATTTATCTCGTTTTTCTCTGCGTTCTTCGCGTACTCTGCGTTTAAATATTGTTTTTCATTTTTTCATGAATCAGAGTCCAAGTTTTTCTTTATCATCAGGAGACACCAAAATTCCCGTGACATAAGGAGAATTTTGAATGTATTTTTTCACAAAGGTCGAAATATCCTTACGCGTGACTTTTTTTAAATTGTCGATATAACTGAGATAGTAATCCAGCCCGCCTGTCACACTCCACCAAAAACCGATACCTTGAACGAATGCTGACGGGCGTTCCCAGCTATACATCTCTCGAACTTCAAGTTTGGTTTTTGCATACTCAATTTGTTCGTCCGTGAAATACTCCGGATCGATCAGGAATTTGATTTCTTCGAACAAGGCATTCTTGGCCTCAGGAAATTTTTCCGCATTGGTGGTTGCCACAATGGTGATAGGGCCTTTTTGATTTAAGGTGAGATAAGAAAAGCTTACTCTTGTAAACAGTCCGCTGCCGACCAGAATTCTGGGGAATTTCGAATTTTGATTCATGATAAAACTAAAGACATCGGCGGCATAGGTCGCCTTGGTGTTTATGGATACGCTCGGTCCTTGCCAGCGAAGCATGAGCGTCACGGCATTGACCGGTTTTTCCACTATCACGGTTTCGGTCTTTCTTAAAGATGGGTGAAGTGGAAGCGAGTCGTCGGCAAACGGATCGGGCCCTCGTTTCCAATCGGAAAAATACTCTTCGGCCAATTGAAAAACGTGCTCGTGTTTGACATCTCCAGCCACGAGTAGGGCAGAATTATTTGGAACGTAATACATGTGCTGAATGGTGCGCATTCTCTCCTGGTCTGCGGTGAGGATGACTTCCCGGCTGCCGATAACATTTTTGCGACTGAAGTACTCATACCAGAGTTTTTTGTTCACTTCACGCTCGAGATGAAAAAAAGGATTGGATTCACTGCGATCGTACTCGTCCATCACCACAAGCCGCTCTCGTTCCAGCTCTTCGGTCAGAAACAGCGGGGATGTGATCGCAGCTTTCATAAACTCCATGCTTGGACGGAGACTGTCCTTGAGAACAGTAAACGAGTAGTTAACACGCTCCTCACTCGTGGTGGCATTAAAGGTCATCCCTAATTCACGGGACCGCTCTAAAAACTTGCCCTGGTCAGGAATCTCCCCGTTGGCCTTAAAAAACATGTGCTCAAAGAGATGGGACAGTCCGTCAAATTTCGGCGGTTCGGTAAAGGCCCCATTTCTGACGTCGATCTCGATGGTCACTAAAGGAACCGTCGCATTTTCGATAACGATGACATCGAGGCCGTTTGTGAGAGTCGTTTGGTGGATAGCTCCGGTTTTGGCCGTCCCCCAGAGAGGGGTTAAATAAAAGGGGATGAGAAACCAATAAATAATCCATTTTTTTAACATGCAATCACCCTCAACTCACTTCTGCTAACAGATTCTTAAACGTAAATCCGAATAACTGCGGGTTTTCACCAATGACAGCGGCGGAAATGATATAAAACACAAAATCATACGTTTCCTGCGGGATGTCGTGTTGTTTCAATAGGTTCCAAAAATTACGTTCGCGGGGATTTTGAGGCATTTGGTCGATAATGCGCCCCAAGTTACCGATACCCCAATTGTACGAGGCCAGGACCAACAAACCCGAGCCTTGCGCCTTTGTATGATAAAGATCCCGTATCAACTTCGCAGCGGCCTGGGTCGACTTTCTTGAATCGTGCCGCTCGTCCTTTGGATCTGCGCGGCGTACTCTCCTGAGAGGTCCGACTTTCAGTCCGTAGGCAGTTGCTGTGCGGGGAATAAACTGCCACATGCCTTTGGCAATGCCGTATTTGGTTTTGGGACCCGACTTGTTGACATCGAAGTTGCTTTCTTGTAAGGCCAAATAAATGAATTGCGGAGGAAGACTTTGGGCGAGGAATTCTTCGGTGATAATCTTTTGATAACCGTATGCGAAGCCGCGCGAGATCGCGATTTGCAGGCGTTGAGTAGACTGCCATCTCTTGATGTATTTTTTTACGATGTTGACAAAATCTTCCGGGGCATTCAGCTCACATTCTCCGAAAACACGGGCAATTCGTAATATGAGCCGTTCTTGTTCATCGACGTTCTCATCATAAACACCTAATTGCCCAACAAAATTATCGTATTGGTCTCGAAGCTGTTGATGCTTCTGCTGCATTGCGGTGACTTCTTGAATCAGATTTTCGTCTTTCGAATCCGCGATCGTTTGTGTAAAGCGATTGATTTGCAGCTCGAGGCTTTTCATGTTATAAAATATTTCTGTTGCCAGCGGTTCGAGTTTGGCGAGCTGACCATGCTGCCGCCAAAGCATGGCAAATGTACTCATTGTAACCAGCAGCAAAATACCGATGACCCAAAACAAATTGCGGCCGCGTCTCTTGACTGCATGATCAAATGCTTGCCGAATGTGCATCGTGTATTGACCGACACTTTTGGGCAATTTTTTTGAAAAATAATGCTGAAAAACCTGAGTTGAGGATGGTAACGCCTTAAAAATAGTGCCAATGACTGTCTGGCCAAAAAGACTTCTTTGCAGCGCACCTTCCGCTTTGACTTTGAAAGAAACAATCGGACCGCCCTTGCCCAACTGAATCGTCGCTCTATCGTCCAAACGTTTTTTACTAACAAGCTCGCCATCCACAAATGTGCCGTTGGTGCTATGCAAATCATGTACCCACCATTTCCCGCTTTCGTAAAGGATTTCCAAATGATGCGCGCTGACCACCGAATCTCGAAGCTGGATATCGCAGGCGCTGGCGCGTCCTATTTTGAATGAGTGTAAAAAGGTGATGCGTTGTTCGTTCTCGCTGCCACGATTCACTGTCACTTCTATTGTTGATTTGCTATCGCTCAATTCCATTTGTTTGCCGATTTTTTCCTTTTCGAAAATCAATCGAATTCTTTCCGGAGTTGAAAAAGCGAGCTGCGTGATGGAGTATCCAAAAAATGATTTGAAGAAGTGAAAAATAAAAAGAAAAGGGCGACAAGAATCAATCCTATCGCCCTAAATTA
>JBHHWX010000198.1:0-10131 GCA_046756745.1 bacterium
GCAACGCTTTAGCGTTGCAGCTTTCATTGAAACAGTGCAAAACTAAAGTTTTGCACTCCGAAGCTTCTCACGCCTGAATAGTTACACGCAGAGATACATACACTAAAAGTCAAAAACTATTTGGGGCAAAATAATTTGTATCGAAAGCAGAAACGCCCATCGAGCCTTGCCCAAAATCGTTTTACCTTTCTTCGTTAAGATTTACCAAGTTATTTTTGCGCAGCCGCTTAGGTAACTTTCATGGCGGTTCCACTTTCCACCGCTGCTTTCTCGGGGGACCTCTTCCCTATATGCTCCTTCTGCGGTTAGCCGTTTACGAGGGCTATCGTTTCTCCCTCGCGATCCTAAATATGCGCTGATGGTCTTTGTGATTGATGCTCACAGTAAAATGCCACCCTCCGGATGACGTGCAACTTTCATACTCTGCCGGAATTGGAATATTTCTCTTAACGTAAGTCAAAATGAGCAAAACGATAAAAGCAAAGATTGTTTTGAACATTGAATTTTAATTAAGTTTCGGATTTCGATATTCTAAATTAATTTAGAATTTATTTTGCGCCTGCTCAAGAGCCCGGGTTAGCGTGTGCTCGGTGACGACTTTTGCTAACTGACGGCGATAGTCAGTTGAGGCATGAATATCGCTCGGCGGGTCGATGTCCTGCGTCGCAGCAATTTCTGCGGCTTCTTTTATGAATTTTGCTGAAAGCTTTTTCCCATGAATTGCCTGCTCCGCGTTTTGAGCGACCACCGGGCCGTTGCCCACACTCAATAACACCAGGCGGGCGTGTTTGCACTTTTGCGTGTCATCCAAAGTCACCACCGCCGCGGCGCCCACCAGAGCGAAGTCTCCGTGCCGGCGAGCGATTTCGCGAAAAGCGCAGCCACTCTTCGGCGGCAAAGGAGGCACAACGATCTCTGTCAGCAGCTCCCCCGGTTGGAGAGCCGTGGTAAAAATATCCTCGAAGAAGTCCGACGCCGGCACCCATCTTTCATCGCTCTGACTGCGCAAGAGAAATCGAGCGTTGAGCGCTACCATCACTGCCGGCAGCTCCGCGGCAGGATCGGCATGAGCCAGCGAACCGCCGATGGTTCCGCGGTTGCGAATTTGCGGATGCGCGATATGCGGCATGGTTTCATGTGCCAAAGGCGCGTGTTCTAAAATAAGCTCACTGCGTTCTATTTCACGCTGCCGGGTCATCGCCCCAATACGCAATTCATTCGAGTCTGAACGGATATAGAAAAGCTCCTTAACCCGGTTCATATCGATGAGAACCGCCGGCTGAGCCAGCCGAAAGTTCATCGCGGGAACCAAGCTCTGGCCGCCGGCTAAGAGTTTGGCGTCGTCGCCATACTCGGCCAAATGGGTCAGGACCTCATCGATCGTCGTTGGCGCGCAATATTTGAAAGGCGGGGGTTTCACGTTGAATTAACTCCGTTCGGTTTTCATCCAGTCTGGGAGCGTAAGAACGAGTTCATCCCGGTAAGTTTGTTTTTTTATCGAACCAGCGGCTGCGTATTTAGCAGATGACAAATTTCGATACCGTCATCTAAGTTTTCCCAGTATATAGCAAAACCACCCGGCTCAATTGACCATCTATTTCGTTGTTCCGGTGTCGCTTTGTGCAGCCAATCCAACCACTCAACCGTGTCAATAGGATTGCTCACTTCACGGCCGTCGCTCAGGCTCACATTAAGGATTTCATTTTCAAAGCGAACATCAGTTGCGCGAACCTGTTCCGTGATTTCATTTGTTAAAGTAGTTATACCAAACCTTCGATTACAATTGTCGGCATTCGAAATAGGACTTCCTTTACTTGGTTTTATGCTTTTTTTCGCTCCACCTTTCATAAATTACTACACCGATCATAAAAACAAGCATGATTAACCCGACAAATATTACACTATTCATTATTTTTTGCTCCTCTGTTAATAAAATACGCACCAATAATTATTAGTAAAATAACGATTAAAGTTGAAATTGATAATGATTTGTAATGAAGAAACTCTTCCTTAAAAAATGGGGCAAATACGCCTACTGCCAAAAGAATTTTAGCAACATCAAACGATAATTTCCCCAATTCTCTCTTTGTTTCTCTTTTCATTTACTTGCCTCCTGCACCAGCTCAAACAACCGATTCGGGCTCAGCGGAATCTCACAAATTTCGAGGTCATAGTCAGAAAGCGCATCCTCGATAGCCTGGGCAAACAGCGCTCCGACCGGAATCGCCCCGGCCTCGCCTGCGCCTTTCACACCCAGCGGATTTAAAGGCGACGGGGTTTCAACATGGCCGGATTCGATGTTGGGAACATCGGCGGCAGTGGGCAACAGATAGTCCATAAACGACGCGTTGAGCAATTGACCGTTCTCGTCGTAAAACAGTTGTTCATAAAAAGCATTGCCGATGCCTTGCGCCACTCCCCCGTGAATTTGGCCTTCCAAAATCATTGGGTTGATCACCCGGCCGCAATCGTGCACCACAACATAACGTTTGATCTCCAGCATCATGGTTTGCGGGTCGATTTCCACAATCATGGCGTGCACCCCGCTGGCGGTCGCGCCGCGCTCGGGTCCGAAATAATCCGTGGCTTCCAAACCGGGTTCGGCGCCCGGCTTAACGGCTCCACGCAATGGATTCGCTTTTAACGCTAACTCTCCCAAGGAGATGGCTTTTTGCGGAACCCCTTTGACAAATACTTTTCCGTCCACAAGCTCGAGATCCTCTTCGGAAGCTTCGAAGGTCTCACTTGCCAGTTTCAACACTTTCTTTCTCACCGCCGCGGCTGCGGCATGAATGGCATTGCCGGCTACGACAGCTCCCCGGCTGGCGAACGTGCCCGTGCCCCAGTGAAACTCGCGCGTGTCGCCGGTGACCACTCTTATATCCCGAACATCGACGCTGAGCTGTTCCGCGACGATCTGCGCAAAAGAGGTAAAGTGCCCTTGACCCTGGGTTCCCACTCCGGTAGCCACATTGATTTTACCGCTGGCGTCCACTTTGACCCGCGCGCCCTCGTACGGTCCGATGCCGGTTCCTTCAACATACGACACGATCCCGATGCCCAGGTGTTTGCCTTGTTTGCGCTGCTTTGTTTGTTCTTTGTTAACAAAGTCGTCGTAGCTGATCATCTCGAGCGCTTTGTCCAAAGCTGGTTCATAATCGCCGCTGTCGTAAACCAGGGGGGCGAAATCTTGATAAATTATTTCGTGATCGTGCGGAAAGGCGTCTTTTGACAGGTAATTGATTCGCCGGATTTCCGCCCGGTCCAAGCGTAGCTCTTTGGCGGCGAAATCGAGCAGCCTTTCCATAACGAACACGCCGTGCTGGCGTCCGGCCCCGCGGTAAGGCGTCACGATGGATTTGTTGGTGAATACGGCTCTGAATTCGCTGTAGTAGTTCGGTATCTGATACGGACCGAGCAATGTGCATTGGCTGTTGATGGGGACGGTCAGCCCATACGGAACGTACGCCCCGGTATCATGCAAAAACACGTCGTGAACCCCGAGAATTTTTCCGTCTTTTGTGATCGCCAGCTCTGCGTCGTGAGTCTGCCCGCGCTCGTGTGTGGTCGCAAAGAAATTCTCCTGACGATCTTCTATCCATTTGACCGGGCGGTTGAGTTTCATGGCGACCCAGGGCAGGAGGACTTCTTCCTGGTAGTACATCATGATTTTGGGGCCGAAGCCGCCGCCGATAAACGGGGCGATAACCTGCACTTGCGATTCGGACAAACCGAGCATGGCTGCCAAACCATTGCGGATCGGAATCGGCGCTTGCGTTGTGTCCCAAACCGTAAGCTGCTGGCTCTTGTCATCCCAGCTCGCCACGAGTCCGCGGTTTTCCATCGCGGCCGCGATGCCGTGATCGTAGAAGAAACGCCGTTTGATCAACACATCCGCTTTGTCCCGGATAGACGCATAATCGCCTTTCTCCTGAATAACGTGCGCGGCCAAGTTAGAATCCAAGTCGTCGTGAACAAGAGACGCTCCAGCGGCGAGTCCTTTTTCCGGATCGACGACGGCATCCAGCGGCTCGATGTCGACCCAAATGTCATCCACAGCGTCTTCAGCAATATAACGATTTTCCGCAACCACCAACGCAATGGGTTCGCCGACAAATCTCACTTTATCCTTGGCTAAAGGAACTTGCGTGCGTTGGTGAAAAGTGAGTCTTTCGATGGGCGGCGGCGGCACCAGAAGCGGACCCGGCTGCCAGTAGTCGCCGAGATCATTTGCCGTATAAACAGCCACCACTCCGGGACGCTCCCGCGCACTTGCTACGTCGATGCTATTGATTCGCCCGTGGGCGTCATCACTGCGTACAAAAGCCACGTGCAGCAGTCCGGGAAGATGAACGTCGTCAACAAACAGCGCTTTGCCGGTGAGCAGACGGGGGTCTTCGTTACGCTTTATTCTTTCGCCAAAATATCTGGTTGCCACGCTTCTACCTTAAGTTCGAAAATGGTCACTACATTGCAATATGGATTAATGAATTTTTGGATCAATGACGTTGGTGCAAAAAGGTATATTTTCAATTTTGAGTCGTCGTAATTTCAATATTTATTACAACTTTTTTTCTGCAAACTACCTTTATGCACCTACGTCATCAATGGATCGTTGAGAATGAATGAATCGAAGTTTTCATTGATCTAGCGATCCACTAATCCAGTAATCCAAGCGCTTACGTTGCCATGTGCTTCGCCGCCAACTTCACCGCTGCAACGATGTTTTGATACCCCGTACACCGGCAGAGATTGCCCGACAGAGCCTGCCGGATGTCCTCTTCAGATGGATTGGAGTTCTCCTGCAAATAAGGAATGAGACTCATCAAAAAGCCGGGCGTGCAAAAACCGCACTGCAGGCCATGGGCCTCGCGGAACACATCCTGCAGCGGATGCAATTCTTCCGTGCTGTTTGCCAATCCTTCCACAGTTTGAATGTCGAGACCGTCGGCTTGAATCGCAAAAACCAGGCAGGAGCGTACGGCCTCGCCATCGAGCAAAATGGTGCACGCACCGCAGACGCCGTGTTCGCAGCCGACGTGTGTGCCGGTGAGACCGAGCTCATGGCGCAGGAAGTCGCTCAGCAGCAGACGGGGTTCAACCGAACGGGTGTATTTTTCTCCGTTAACTGTGATGTTTATTGGCAGCATTTCGTTTATTGTTTAAAATGCTCAGGAAAATCCTATAAGCTTAACCGAAAAATATCTTTATTTAGCAAAGGCATCCCCGCCGAGCGCTTTTTACCCTGAAGTCTGTGACGAAAAGCCCTCGGCGAGTCCTGTCCAGAGCGAAACCGAAGGACATCTTCGGGCAAGTGAGCTTGGATTTTTTCGACCAAGTTCTAGTGAACGTTTTATAATTACAAGATTGACTATGTGTTGCAATATATAGGTTCCCATGAATGAATTGCGAATTATTAATCAGAGTCATCCGACAAAGATCTCGTCCAAAGTTCATACCGATCCTCGAAGTTCTCCGCACTTAGATAAAGTCTATTATTATGAACTCCAAAAGCAACAAAATGCTCTATCTTTTCCAGACCTTCATTCATCGGACTCCAAGAGTTTCCGCCATCTTCTGATAAATAAATTCCGTAATTGTACGAGCTGAGGAGAATATAGTCTTTCCAAACCACAAAAGAGTTTGGAGGTAAACGTGTCGGCAATCCATTGTTTGAAGGGCGCCACGTTTCGCCATTATCGTCAGAGATGAAAACCCCCTCGTTTGTACCAACTAAAATTCGATCATTCCAAACCGCGAACCCATAACAGACCTGATTTTCTAAGATAGTGACCCATGTTTGCCCCCCATCACTGGACTTTGAAACACCGCCAGAAGCTGCTGCGGCTGCGAACAGTTCATTGTCGTGCCACAGTAAAGAACCGACCCATTTACTCAGGCCCGAATAGCTCCAACTTTCTCCGTTATCTGTTGATTTGTAGACCCCCACGAGATCGGCTATACCAGCAAAGATTACATCCTTTCTTACTAACAGATCCCTAATTCTTGGATGTTCGGGTAAACCCTTCAGGGGCCCCGTCCAACTGGTTCCTGGGTTTGCTGTTTTGAAAATGCCGTCTGAGTTAACACCTAAGAAAATGAGATCATCCTTGACCGCCAATGTGGAAACTGTTGGATACTCGGGTAAACCAGTATTGTGTTGATGCCAAGTAATACCATTATCTTTCGTGGAGTAGACGCCCTGCCTATGGCTTCCAACGAAAAGTAGGGAATCAAGGGAAAGGAAGGTTATTGCAGGGAAATCAGGCCAACTCGAAACGATTTCCCACTTATTTGTCAAATCGAGTTTATCGTTCTGAAGGATTGAAATGGAATGCTCACAACTTATTGAGAACGCCAAAACCAGAGATGTAATGAGCGTCTTTAATGTAGATATTAGAATACGCTGAAATTTATCGTTTATCATCTTGTCTCTCGTAGTCTGTTTCCCATAATATAAGGTTACGTAACAAAATATCAAGCATTTAATTCGGGGGATCTTTAGGACTAGAAAACGCCGGCCACACCCGTCTTTGCGAGGAGGCCACACGAATGCTGCGCATCTCCTATCAGGGTCCCGGACGACGAGTGAAGGCAGCTATGATAGCGCTGTCAATACTGTTTCATTGCTCTCTGAAAAGAACCTTCCAATCAGAATTAATAGTACTATATTCAGATCTTCATGTAACCCAAAACAGTTGACTCATTTAGTCTCTCTTTCGAAAAGATATAGTTGTGCTCTGCAAGCTATTCCTCTTCGTCCGGCGGGCCGGGCGTCTGAATTACAACGTGAAGTACCAGATACTAGGGCGCTTTCTACATACACGAAACTGGCAACAGAACTACGGCAGGAGAGCAAGGTCTGTATTCGTTTTAACTTTGATGTTTTCGACAGGACAACAAAAGTGCCTGTCGTTGATACACATTGTCCAGTCTCTTGTAGTGCTGGTACTTGGGGACTCCATATTACACATCGGGGCGAGGTATATCCTTGTGGATTCGCAATCGAGTTAGGAAACAGGAAATTCTTAGCAGGAATCGTGTCAAAGAAGATCTCACTATTGAACATTTGGCAGAATAGTGAGGTCTTACATAAATGGCGCCATGCTGGTAAATCTCTTGAATATCAAAATTGCCTTCATTACGGGCGTGGGTGTTGGGGCGGTTGTATGGTAAACGCATGGGCCTACACAGGTGCTTTGTCTGCGATGGATCCATATTGTCCGTTGCACAAGAGCAATATAAAACATCTGCAGCCTCAAATTCCGTTTCAAGATACAATATGTCCCTTGAGCATATCATGATTAAGAAAAACCCGCGCTCGAAGGATTTGCAGCCTACGTGCTTAGCCCATCACGCCATCCTCTCGCGTAATTGAACCGGGGATTGCATCCCCCCCAATGGGGCGCGAGTTAGTCAGGGAGAAGAAATACTTTGAAATCATCACGAGAAGTCCCGGTGATTGTCAGGAAAAAAGGGGCTTACGGTCTTCGGCTACGTTATCACTCTCTCATCGGACTTCTCAAAAAACAACAATTGCATCAACCACGAAAAATTCTTACTCTTTTAGATGGGAAAGCAAATAAAAATATGGTACGACGAGGAGGGTGATTATCTTGAAGTGCTCTTTGACCGTAAAGCAGGACATTTCAGAGATACTTCAAATAAATCTAAAGGGGATTTGGAAAAATAAAGGCTTTGAAAAAATTGCTGATCTTGACTCAGAACTTAAATCAATCCAAGGAGAACTCAGTGAATCCATTTTGAAAAAGGGAACTCAAGTGTGAAATATTTATTGGATACTGTAACATTAGTCCGTCATTTTGCAGGCACAGGTCATATTGGTCCTAAAGCACTTGAGATTCTCAATAAATTTGATAATCAATTATTTCAAGTGAAAAAGCATTTGATAAAGTTAAAGGCATTGAATCAATTTGGAATTAACATCTTGATTTACAGTCCACGTGCTAAGCCATCAGGCCATCCCTTTCGCGTCATTGAACCGGGGATTGCATCCCCCCAAATCGGGCCAGCCGTGTAACCACAAGTTATGAAGCATGCACGGTTTTTTACGATGAGAATGCCATCCAATATTTCGACCCAGACCATTCGGAGGATGAGGACCGCTTCATTCTACTCGAAATAAGTTTCAAACTACAGTTCTTGGTGTCTGCCACTGTTTCCGAAAAAGTGAGACCGTCGACTTTTTTCAGCCAGTGGACGCTATCACAAAGAAAAGAATAATTGATTATGAGAACTTTTCTTGTTATTATTGTAATAGTAATTCAATTTCGCGCCAAATATTCACTCTTTTTCATGAATTGTCACATATGTTCCTAAACACAAAAAAAGTAACTAATATGAGCACGACTACAGCAACCCCTGTCCCGAACTTCATCCGAAACATCATGACCGAAGACGTCAAAAACAACAAGAACGACGGCAAGGTCATCACGCGTTTTCCGCCTGAGCCAAACGGCTATTTGCACATTGGACACGCTAAGTCTATTTGCTTAAATTTCGGGCTGGCGGAGGAGTTCGGAGGTCGCACTCACCTGCGTTTCGACGATACCAATCCCACTAAAGAGGAAGAAGAATACGTGGAGTCGATCAAAGAAGACGTGCGTTGGCTGGGATTTGACTGGGGCGAGCACCTCTACTTCGCTTCGGACTACTTTGACACGCTGTACCAATACGCCGTCAAGTTGATCAAAGACGGCAAGGCCTACGTGGACAGCTTGAGCGCTGAGGAGATCAGGCAGTACCGCGGCACATTGACCGAACCGGGCACAGAGAGTCCATACCGAAACCGCACGGTAGAGGAAAACCTGGATTTGTTTGAGCGCATGTTTGCCGGTGACTTCAAGGACGGCGAGCACGTTTTGCGAGCAAAAATCGACATGTCTTCCGGCAATGTAAACATGCGCGACCCGGTTCTGTATCGCATCCTGCATGCCAGCCATCACCGGACAGGAGACAAATGGTGTATCTACCCGATGTACGATTTCGCTCATGGGCAGTCGGATTCTATCGAAGGCATCACACATTCGATTTGCACTCTGGAATTCGAAGACCACCGGCCGCTCTACGATTGGCTTCTCGAAAATCTCAATATCCATCATCCGCAGCAGATCGAGTTTGCGCGTTTGAAGCTCGGCTACACCATCATGAGCAAGCGCAAGCTTTTGGAGCTGGTCGAAAAAAAATACGTCACCGGCTGGAACGATCCTCGTATGCCGACGCTTTCCGGTTTGCGCCGGCGGGGTTACACGCCGGCGTCCATCCGAACGTTCTGTGAACGCATCGGCGTCGCCAAAAAAGACAGCTTGGTGGACATCGCGTTATTGGAGCACTGTGTCCGCGAAGATCTCAATCAGCACGCAAAACGCGTTATGGCGGTACTCAAGCCGCTGAAAGTTGTGCTCATCAACTACCCCGAAGAGCAGGTGGAGGAGCTGGAAGCGGTCAACAATCCCGAAGACCCGGAGATGGGCAAACGGTTGGTGCCGTTTTCGCGCGAGTTGTATATCGAACGAAACGATTTTCGAGAAGACCCGCCGAGGAAATTCTTCCGCTTAAGTCCCGGTCGAGAAGTGCGGCTGCGTTATGCTTATTACATCACCTGCGTCGATGTGGTGAAGGACGAAAACGGCGAAGTTGTGGAGCTCCACTGTACCTACGACCCTGAGACCAAAGGCGGCTGGGCGCCTGACGGCCGCAAAGTCAAGGGAACGCTGCACTGGGTTTCAGCGTCCCACGCCATCGAGGCCCAAGTCCGCTTGTACGACCGTTTGTTCACCAAAGCCGACCCGGCTGAAGACAGAGACGGTACGGATTACAAAGCATACTTGAATCCACATTCACTCGAGACCTTGACCGCGTGTAAGTTAGAACCCGGTTTAGCACAAGCCCGGCCTGGCGACCGCTTCCAATTCGAGCGGCAAGGTTACTTTTGCGTCGATCCCGATTCTCGTGAAGAGAGGCTGGTTTTCAACCGTACGGTATCCTTAAGGGATACCTGGGCAAAAATTGAAAAGCAAAGTCATTCATAGAAATACGCTCGAATTGCTCAAGCAGGCGTCTTCGCCTGCGATCTAACACGTTGATATGGCGTAAATCTGAAGACCGTTC
>JBHHWX010000199.1:0-10123 GCA_046756745.1 bacterium
GGTCCCGGGACAAGTCACCGGTAGGACTGTGGGGGGTGAAAAGTTGGGTGAAAAGTTGGGTGAAAAGCGGGCGCTCATTGTTATTTCCATGCTCAACAACCCAGCAATCACAGTTGCAATGCTTGCTGAGACCCTAAAAATCAGCACGACAGCCGTAGAAAACAACATTCGCATTCTTAAAAAGCAGGGCTACATCACGCGCATCGGTCCCGCCAAAGGCGGCCATTGGGAGGTGTTAAAATGAGCTCAATCGGACAATTAGAACGAATGACCCAAAATCGAGTTGTGAAATTATTCCAAAACGAATTGGACTACCGCTATCTCGGCAATTGGGAAGAACGGGAAGACAACAGCCACATCGAGGAAGAAATTTTAACCGCCTGGCTTACCAAAAAATACAGTCAGAACCTGATAGGCAAAGCCTTGTATGAGTTCAACAAAGTCGCTAACGACCAAAGCAAATCGCTCTACGACGTCAATAAAGAAGTGTATTCCTTGCTTCGTTATGGCGTAAATGTGCAGCCCGACATCGGACACAATAAGGAAACCGTTTGGCTGATCAACTGGAATAACCCGCTGGAAAACGACTTTGCCATTGCCGAAGAAGTGACCCTAAAAGGGATTCACAAAAAGCGTCCCGATATTGTGCTGTATATTAATGGCATTGCCCTGGGGGTGCTGGAGCTCAAGCGCAGCACGGTTTCCATTTCCGAAGGCATCCGCCAGAATTTAGACAATCAGAAACATCTTTTCATCAAGCCGTTTTTCGCAACCATTCAGTATGTCATGGCCGGAAACGATATCGAGGGCATTGCCTACGGAGCCATTGAAACCAAAGAGAAATATATCATTGTGCATGAAATGGTGCACTTATTAGAGAGACATCACAACGACAAATTCCTTTACTACATGGACACCTATTTACCCAATTGGAAACAACTAAGAACAGAATTGAATAAATTACCGGTAAGTCATGCAGATTGGAGTTATTGAAAACACACATAACAAATCGCTCCACCTGACGAAATCGCTGAAGGGTTCTTCGATGAAGTTCCGGACATGTTGGAGGCGTTTGTCGGTGACGCTAAACGATCTCATTTGCTAACCTGTACGACCGAAGACGGGGTTTCGCCGTCACAGTCCGGCGCAAGTCATTTTCAAGCAAGGAGAAATAGATTTGGGTGACAAGGGAAAAAAAGATAAAGGCAAAAGGGAACAACAAAAAAAGGCCCATCTTAGTCCAAAGGAAAAACGAAAATTGAAAAAGGAAAAGAAGAAATAAATGCGCAGTGCTGTCCGGTGACCTTAAATCCCGCTATTTTCCTTTTGCGATCTGCGCCTCAACGTAGGATTTCAATACCGCATTCATATAAGTTTGGTATCCCTTCCCTTGCGACCGAATCTTAAACCAATTCAAGACTTTGGGTTCAACTCTCAAAGAAATAGCCTTTCTCGGTAATGGAAGACCCACCTCTGCGGTTTTGAACCACTCTTCATCAAGTTCCGGTATCTCAGAGATATACAAAAGTATATACTTTTCGTCAAGGCGTTTCCTGATTCTGGTGATTTAGAAGATCATATTAGCTTTTACTGGGAAGGCTTTGTATTCCTCTTCAGCTCTCTGAAAATATCGAGCTTGCATGAATAAATCACAGGCGTTTACACCGACAGTAAGACTGTGGATTTCTTTGTTGATTTTGTTCTCCCACAATGTTAATTTTACAGAATCTGATCAGGTACTTTTTGGTCCATCATTCGTACATTCATGGAAAGGATAGGAGATGAAAAAATCAACGCTCTTTTTTATTATCGTATTTTTTCAGTTTACTCTGCTGTCTTGCTCGAAGCGAGAGGAATTTACCGCAGAGCTGGCCATGCAATCCGACGCCATGGCGATTGTCAATTACTATCAACCGAAACGAATCATTCTGTCAGCGCAGCCTCAGGAAGCCGGGTTAACGCTGCCAAATTTCAGCGTCTCGCAGCCCCTTTTCGGCGTCCTCATGTTGGGAGACAGCCCGGACTCTCTGATAACGCTGGCCCTGGACGAAACGGATAGCGGAAGCTATCTGTACATCGACCGCAACAACAATGAAGACTTGACCGACGACGGCGACCCGGGTTGGGACGAGGACAAAAGCGCTTACCGGTCGAAAGAAGCCCTGGTGGACGTGACCTACAAAGACAGCAACCAAAAAGCGCCTGTGCCTTATCCGATTACGTTTTATCGCTCTAAAAACCGCACCCCCGACTCCATCGTGGCCTTTCGCAACGGCTACCGCGAAGGGACCATCGCGCTGAAAGATACGAGTTACCGGATTGCGCTGTTAGACGACGATTTCAACGGCCTGTTCACCGAAAAAGGCGCCATCATCATCGACACGAACCGGGACGGCCATTTAAGCGGCGACACGGATTCCGAGGAGTATTATTCCCTGCACGAGCCGTTCAATTTGAACGGCGTCACCTATAAAATGAAACATGTTTCGCCTGCCGGCGATTTCATCACCTTGACCATCGCCGATACGATGGTTTTTCCGAAAACATCGTTGATCATCGGCACGGTCGCACCCTCATTTCAAACCAGAAGCATCGACGGCCAAAGCATTGATCTGCTGAATTATCGAAATAAAGTGGTCTTGTTAGATTTCTGGGCGACCTGGTGCAAGCCCTGGGAAGAAGCCCTGCCTGAGCTGAAACGAATCCACGAACGCTACCAGGCGAGAGGTTTGGAGATCATCGGCGTGAATTTGGATTACGATTTGGAGACTTTGTCCGATTTCGTGCAAGAAAACCGTATCCCCTGGCAGCAGGTTTCTACCGGCAAGGGCTGGGATATGGCGTTAGTCAATATCTACAAAGTCGAGGCCATCCCAAAAAATTTCTTGCTGGATCGAAACGGGGTCATCCGTTACAAGAATTTACACGGCAACACCTTACGCTTGAAGATTTCGGAGCTTCTGAATGAGCCGGAAATAGGAAATTGATACCTGAGTTGTAAGGACTTGACGTTTTTTGGCAAGACTTGAAATCACAAATCGCAAAAGCCAAATAACAAATAAAACCCAATGCCCAATTTCCGAAATCTCAAATAAAAGCAAGTTTTTAAAGTGGTGTTGAGGCGGTTGTTTGGTTCATTGTGATTTGCAGTTTGAGATTTATTTGGGATTTGTTATTTGATGTTTGGGATTTCCGGCTTGTCCGGGTTAGGGCAATAATGGAGCATAACTATTCAGGTACCTATTGGAAGGCAAAACGATTTAGGTCAAAACAATTCACCCCGTGAGATAAAGAGAGACAAACCATTTTGGAATGTATCTTATTCATACTCTGACTTTTACTCTTAATCTTTCTCTTACTCGCTTTTGGAGTCTTGAAAATGCGAGTAAGAATATGTGTATGAGTAAGAGCGTGGAGCCTATTTGACCTGATGGGAAATGAATACTTGAGAGCCGAAAAAAACTTGGGGAGTAACCAAATAAGGTGGGTCAACAAATGCCAAAATACGAATGCATTATCGTAGGCGGGGGCCCTGCCGGTCTGACTGCCGCCGTACACTTGGCTTGGCACAATCGCAAGGTGCTGGTCATCGACCGCAAAACCGGGCCGCTCTTCTTTACGCTGGAAAAACTGTACAATGTGCCGGGAATGCCGGCTGTGCAGGGAATTGAATTACAGAAAAGACTCAAAGAGCAGGCCTTAGAGTTAGGCGCGGAGATTGTCGCCGGAAACGTCGTCTCTGCCAGACGGGAAAAAGGGAAGTTTGTCCTGCGGGGTGCGAAAGATGAAAAGTGGAGGTGCCAAACCGTCTTGCTGGCAACCGGAGTTGCCCGATATCATCCCACGGTCGACGGCGATCACAAGCCGTGCTTTGCCTATGCCGGTAAAGGCAACCTGTTTTATTGCCCGGATTGTGAGTCGCCAGAGATCAAGGGTAAGGACACGATCGTGATCGGCGCCGGGCCGGCGGACTGGGCGGCCGGTATGGCCGTAGGATTGAGCCGTTATACCAAAAGACTGCGCGTATTATTAACCAAATCTTTTGATTTGTCGCCGAAATGGGCAGAGCAACTGGAATCCAAAGGCTTCCCGGTGATCAAGGGTCCCATTAAAAAACTCATTGGCAAGAAAGGGTTTCTCTCAGGAGTTTTATTAGAAGATGGTACAGAGCTGCGCGCTGAGGCCTTTTTCGTTTCCAGTCCTGCGCTCGGGCGAACGGATCTGGCGCAACAACTTGGCGTTGACATGGCGCCGACGGGCCATCACGCCCAGCCAAAATCTCAACGCGGCGACACCAACGTTCCCGGAGTGTGGATTGCCGGGGATTTGCGCCCCATGACTCAGCAAGTTTCCGTTGCGATGGGAACCGGAAACATTGCCGCGGTCATGATCGACCAGTATTTGAGGAAGCAAGACGTTTCCATGAAAAAATAGCCCCGTGGTTGATGTCCTTTGAGGCAATTTATTTTTATTGATCCTAATGCAGCGAAGCCCCCAGAAGACGCGGGATTTAACAACAGCACATGAATGAAACGCGGATTTAACAGATAGAACGGATTGTCACGGATCTGATTTTAGTAAAAGCAAGGGGCATGAGCACCACAATTCAAATTCACTGATTTCGACACTATCCCGTACCGTTCAGATCCGTTAAATCCGTCTGATCCGTGTTCTCTTTTTTGTACATTATTAACGAAAGGTATCCGGTGTTATGCATAGTAACCACGAAACAAGAACCTCCACGTTCATACGAGCTGTCTTGGCTTTTATTCTCATTGCTCTTTCCGGCCTCGGCTCTCATTTGTTTTCGCAGGCAATCTCGGTAACGCCGCAGCGGCCAAGTTTCAGTACCAGCGCCGCCACGACCCGGCCAGGCTGGCTGGAGCTTGAAAGCGGTGTGACTGTCGACAAGCACCTCATCGATTCACCCCTTTTGCTGAAGCTTGGCGCCACTGCGAAAACGGAATTCTTTCTCGGATTTTCTCCGCTTCTGGAAGTATCAAACGGAAAGTCCGAAAGCGGCTTCGGAGATCTGGTTTTTGGCGGCCGGGTCCGGTTTATGGAACAAGTGCAAAACACGCCCGCTCTCGCCGGACAGTTTTCCATCAAACTGCCGACGGCAGATGAAGACAAAGGATTGGGAACCGGTAAAGTCGATGTGAACGTTCTTTTTATCGCATCGCAAGAATTTCCCCACATGAATGTCGATGTGAACGCAGGACTCGGACTGGTTTCAAGCACAAGAGAGCATCATTTGCAGTTCACAGGAACCGTGATATTCAGCCGGGGTTTCACCGGAAAAATGAGCGGTTATGCGGAATTGCTCGTACGGCATAACATCGAGTCAGAGAAGAGACCGGACATGTTTGAAGTTTCAGACGCGGTCTTTATCGGTTCGGTTGGAGCGACGTATTTTGTTTCACATCGCTTCGCTCTGGACGCAGCGGTTAACTTTAACGTATCTGACGCTCCGTTCGATGTGCAGGGATTGTTCGGTGCAACCGTGCTGCTGGCAAAAGTTGGCGGCTCCAACTAAGACGGTGCGGCGAAGCCGCAAATCTCAAAAACCAAATGACCAAACTAAGCCAGTTTATTGAAGTTATAAAATAGAAAGGCAGTTTAGAATCAGGTTAAGATTAAGTGGCAGAATGATTTTTTGGCAGAATAATAAAAATGTATAAAATTATTTTGCCGTATAATAATTAGTGTTTCATCCGTGTGAATCCGTGGCTAAAATATGTTCTTAAGCCTCCAAAGCTTTGCTAAAAAAACGCACGGACTTTTTCTAGGAGAGCTATTTGACGAGCGCACTCGCTTCTTTAAGAATTCTCGATTTTTCGACCTTGCTGCCGGGCCCGTTTGCGTCCATGCTGCTGGCTGATCTTGGCGCGGAGGTTCTTATGGTCGAGGCCCCGGATCGTCCGAGCTTGGTCCGGATGACGCCGCCGTTTGATGGCAAGATCTCTGCGGCGCATGCCGTGCTCAATCGCTCAAAAAGATCCATCGCCCTCAACCTCAAAAAACCGGCGGCGGTCGATATTGTGAAAAAACTGATCGCGACGTATGACGTTGTGCTGGAAGCCTTTCGTCCGGGTGTGATGGATCGACTTGGCATTGGATATGAAGCTCTGAATGCCGTCAATCGACAGCTTATTTACTGCTCCACCTCCGGCTACGGACAAACCGGCCCTTATCGCGACCGGGCCGGACACGACATCAATTATCTGGCTTTGGCCGGCGTCATGGGGCACAGCGGCAAAGCAGCAAGCGGCCCCGCTCCTTTTGGAATGCAAGCAGCGGATATTGGGGGCGGTTCTTTACCAACGGTCATCGCGATTTTAACCGCAGTGATTCACCGTATTCACACCGGCGAAGGGCAGCGTATCGACCTGAGCATTTTGGATGGAACCCTTTCCTTGAATACGCTGGCTATGAGCCAGGTACTGATAAGCGGTGAAAATCCACAGAGGGAAAAAGAGAGACTCAACGGCGGCAGTTATTACGATTTTTATCAAACCAAGGATGGCCGCTTTCTTTCCGTAGGCGGATTGGAACCCAAATTCTGGGCGGGCTTCTGTCAGGCTATCGGATGTCCGGATTTGATCGAACCCGGACACAGCCGCGACTTGCACGTTCAAAAGGCGGTCAAAGAACAAATTCAGCAGGTGATCGCCCAAAAAACTCTCGAGGAATGGATGGCGGTTTTTTCTAAAGTGGATGTGTGTGTGGAACCGGTGCTCACCGTTTCTGAAACCTTGACGCATCCACAAACCCAGGCCCGCGAGATGGTAGTGGACGTGCCCAAACCCAACGGCGCAACACAAAAACAAATCGCTTCTCCGTTCAAGTTTTCGCGCTGCGACGCTGTTTACAAACACATCGGCGTCGAGCTCGGTGCGCATACGAACGAGGTGCTTGCGGAATTGGGCTACTCGGAGGAAGAAATCGACGAACTGCGATCAGCGGGTGTGTTTGGACAGGTTGACTAAACCGGAAAATTATTGAGAAATGGAATATGCCCGATAAAGCGATCATTTTTACCGACGATCTGCTAGACACGTTTTTTGCCAAAACCTGCCACGGCTTGTTGCGGGGCAGCAGCCGTTTTGAAATCCTCGGGGTCGTGGATTCCAAGCATCCTGGGAGAGACGCCGGCGAGGTCATGGACGGAGTGAAACGCGGAGTTTTGGTTCACCCTACGGTCGATGAATTTTTGTCGCTCTGTTCCGAAAAACCGGAATATTGTCTGGTGGGCGTGGCCTTTCCGGGCGGCATCCTGCCAAACTCTTGCCGTGAGCAACTGATGCAGGCCATGAAGCACGGCATGTCCATCGTCTGCGGGCTGCATCATTTTCTCAGCGACGACCCGGAGTTCAAAAAAACCGCACAAGAGAACAATGTCGAACTTATCGACATCCGAAAGCCGAGACCGACGAGCGAGCTGCATTTTTGGAGCGGCGAAATCTACTCAGTGAAAACGCCGCGAATCGCGGTTTTGGGCACGGACTGCGCCGTCGGCAAACGCACCACCTGTCGATTTATCATGGAGGCGTGCCAAGAGCACGGCGTCAAAACGGAGATGATTTACACCGGGCAAACCGGCTGGATGCAGGGTTACAAACACGGCTTCATTCTGGACGCCACGCCGAACGATTTCGTCAGCGGCGAGATCGAGCGTGCGATCGTCGAATGCGAACGCGAATCCAAACCGGATTTGATTCTGATCGAGGGGCAGTCTTCGCTGCGCAACCCGTCCGGGCCGTGCGGCGCAGAAATTTTGCTTTCCGGCAATGTGAAAGGGGTGATTTTACAGCACGAGCCGTCCCGCGAGCACTTCGCCGATTTGGAGGAGCTGGGCTGCTTGATTCCTCCGGTAAAAGAGGAGATCAACCTTATCCAAATCTATGGCGCCGAAACCCTGGCGCTCACTTTGAGCGAAGCCGGGGACGACGAACGAACCATCAGCGCCCTGCAAAAACAGCTTGCGGATGACCTGTCGCTGCCTGTCGTGAGACCGCTTCGAGAAGGGGTCGGGGCATTGCTTCCGCTCATTACGAAATTTATGGAAGCCTAACTTTAAGAAGCTTCGGAATGGGGCTATCCAAAAAGTCAAATGTCATTGCGAGCGAAGCGAAGCAATCTCCTGGTTTTGTGCCTAAAAGCGGGGGATTGCTTCGTCGCTTCGCTCCTCGCAAAGACATCTTTTCCCCTTTTTGGACAGCCCCTGTTTCAATGAAAGCCGCAACGCTAAAGCGTTGCACTCCAATACCAAAGAATTGGCCTATTGAGGGAAAAAATGAAACTACCAAACTTAACTATCCATCACGAATACATCAAAGTTCCAACAATTTTTCAGTCGATCGAAACAGGGAAGCCGTTCTCGAACTGCATTTCCTGTGAAAAAGCTTTGCTGGAAAATGGCGTACAATACGTCATTGAAAAAGCCATCAAAAACTATAAACAATTCAACACCACCGATACGATTTTCGAATACGCCATGTGCTTGCAATGCTACGATGAGATACAGAAAACTTTCTCGGATACGTCAAAACGGAGAATCGAATCGTACTTCCAAAACAATGTCGATTTCGTCCAAAGACGCGAGCGCTTCCTGAAAAACGAAGATTTGCGGATCGACGAATGGATTTCAACTTGTGTGGTCAAAGGCACAGCAGCACGAGATTTAACCGAATACCAAATCGTGTGCCAGTGCGATGGCGAGCTGATGCTCTACACTTATATGCCGTTTATGATCGGCAGCGAAGCGATGGATGAGGTCGCACAATTGCTCTCCACGCAAACCTTGGGTGAGATCGACGGGCTCTACGACGATTTTTTTGGACTTTCACCGGAGCTGCGCGATTTGCTCAATCCCAGATTGTTAGTAGTTTGACGCATCCTGTTGGAAAAACCGAAAATATATGACGCCATCATTCTGGATGTCGACAACGGGCCGTCGGGGTTGACGCATAAAGACAATGATCGTCTTTACAGCATGGAGGGACTTTTCATCGCCTTTTCTGCCTTGCGTCCCCGCGGGCGCCTCGCGGTTTGGTCGGCAGGACAAGACCCGTCATTCTCAAAGCGTTTGCGTAAAGCCGGTTTCGAAGTTGATGAACATCGGATTCGCGCAAATGGGTCGCGTGGTGCACGGCAGATCATCTGGCTTGCTTCGAAAGGTGACCCAGCAGTAAGAGCGCCCGGCGGGAGACGGTCGAAACCAGGCAGAGGGAAACGCAGAAACCGTTAAGCCCAAAGCGAGCCTTGCGCTCGGCGGAGATTACCCCCAGTGCTCGCTCCGTCGGCTTACGGATAGCATCCCCGCCGCAAGATGAATCGCGGATGGCATCCTCAACGTCTGTTATAAAGCTTGATTTTGTTGTTGTAATGTAGGATATTGGGAGATGACATCCCGTTTCCGAATTTTAAACCAAATGGTAAAAAATATGAATCCAATTGTTAGAAATGTTTTAGCAGTCATCGCAGGTATCATAATTGGGAGCATGGTAAATATGGGGCTAATTATGATAAGCGGTGAAGTCATCCCGCCCCCTGCTGGCGTCGATGTGACGAATATGGAAAGCCTAAAATCTGCAATGCACTTATTTGAACCCAGGCATTTCATTTTTCCGTTTTTAGCGCATGCGTTAGGGACTTTGGTAGGTGCTTATGCAGCATCAAAAATAGCTGTAAGCCATAAGATGAAACTTGCATTGGGGATAGGTGTTTTTTTTCTGATAGGAGGCATTATGAATGTCTTTATGCTTCCGTCTCCAATCTGGTTTGCAATACTGGACTTAGTCGGTGCTTATATTCCTATGGGATGGTTTGGCGGTAAATTAGCTCTAAGGGCTCATGGAGCCTCTTAAAATCCAAGAGGAAGGAAAAGAACATGCGAGTCACAACCATCTCGACCGTTCTGATGATCCTAAGTCTCATTGCCCTACCAGCCCTGGCACAGATCCACGACGCGCTGGCTCTTGCCGCGGATCCGGCCAAGGCCGAAGGGCCCATTGCGCCGATGCTCGAGGGTCTACCGATGTCATATTGAAAAATCAGGAGTTCAGATGGGTGAATTGATTGGTAAAACCATTTCGCATTATCGGATATTGGAGCAAATCGG
>JBHHWX010000200.1:0-10115 GCA_046756745.1 bacterium
CAAGAGCAAGCTGAAACTTGTACACCGCCACCCACCCGTAACTGACCGATTACACTTTTTTCTCAAAAAAAAGAAAGTTTTTCAAAAAAACAGGTTGTTGAAATATTTGTGGAATATTAGGTATTTTTTTCTTATCTTTAGAATAATTTATTGACTGTTGATTATTGAAAGGATTTATGAATGCCACGTAAAAAGAAACTCGAAGTAGGTAAAGAAGTCGTTTCCGAATGCAGGAAATGTAAAGCCGATACGGCCCACCGGATAACGGTTATTAAAGATGACGCTGTCAGGAAGGTTATCTGTAACTCATGTCAGCACGAACATGTTTTCCGGGAACCGAAAGGAGTAACGGCCGTCAAGAGAGGCCCGGGCAGGCCGAAAAAAGATCCCTCCGACACAACGACGGCTCGGAAAAGACGCAGCCGCAAGAAAGATTGGCCTTCCCTTATTTCTAAGGTTGAAGAGAGTGAAATCGTTGACTACGACTTAAACAGTGATTTTACCGAAACTATCGCGATACGTCATAAGAGATTCGGCGTGGGCGTCATTACAAAAGTGCTCGCCGAAAACAAAATCGAAGTGGTGTTTGAGGAAAACAAGAAGGTTTTGGCTCAGAACTGGGAATCGTAAAGACCTCCATTTCAGAATGGCTTGTCGAGATGCTAGGCGCGTTTGCATCATCGCTTCTTGTCGCTTGCAATACTTTCGACTTCACGTGGAGCATGAGGCTTAACCGGGTTGCCGAATGATTTTAATCAGACTGACTTCTGCCGGCGCGTTATAACGGATAGGCGCGAGCGAAAAGCCGAGACCGTTGTTGATGTTCACCAGCATACGTTCCAAATGGCTCGACCCGCGGTAATATTGTGTTTCAAAACGGGCGGCAGAAAAGGTGATGCCGAAAATCTGTGGCACAATCTGTCCGCCGTGTGTATGCCCCGCTAAAAAAATGTGATACCCTCTTTCTGCTGCAAGCTCAACGATGGATTCCGTCGGTTGGTGCGTTACTAAGAAATCGAGCACGCCGCGAGGCTGCTGTCCCATCAGAAAATTCACTTTATCGAGATTCGGACGTTTGCCGGATACATTTGTCAGAACGGTAACCAGGAGACTCTCGTTCCCCAAAGGGATAAACTGGTTGCGATCCTCGAGCAGCATGATCCCGTTTTTTTGGAGACTTTGTCTTACTTTGTGCGAACTCTGGTTTATATCGTGGTCTCCAAGGCACGCATAGATGCCTTCTTTTGCCGTGAGTTTCGACAGCCATTGGCTTGCTGCCTCGGCGAATTTCAAATCAGAGCCAACCAGATCGCCTGTGAAAAAGATCACGTCCGGTTGCAGCTTATTGACCTTTTTAATGTACCTCATGACTCTTCTTTTTCCCG
Organism: bacterium; assembly: GCA_046756745.1. Lineage (GTDB taxonomy): Bacteria > Zhuqueibacterota > Zhuqueibacteria > Oceanimicrobiales > Oceanimicrobiaceae > JBHHWX01. The sequence goes on from JBHHWX010000200.1 coordinate 1,386, forward strand.
TTCGGGGACTCGCATGGAGATCGCTAATATGAACGATCTTCAATCCATCTAACGCGAAGGGCAAGCTCTTGTAGGTCAATAACGTTTTAGAAACGCGAATACGATTTGTATCGACCAGAATTTTGATGAAAACATAAGAACCACGTACAAGAAAAAAGCCTAAAACGAGCCGGTGTTCTATTGCGAGCCAGATCAGTTTGAATTTATTGTAAAAAGGATAAAACGGCAGTTTTAGAAAATCCATGGTAAGCAGTAAAGGTGTCACTTCGAAAACGACCAGAAGCCCGGCCCAGAATGCATACCCGAAAAGAACGTCCCAAACCTTGCTGCCGTTTGCCGCTGTCTCGGCGACTTTACGCAGTCCGGTTATATAAAAAACAAACAACAGTATTGGGTATAAATTTAAGAAAAAGATCCCCCCGATAATAGACCATTTAACTTGATGTGACGGCAGGTCAAAATTGCTCTGAAAGGCATAAAACAATTTCGTCCCCACGTACACATAGAGAAGACCTAGAAAGACAAAAATCGTGAGCGTTACTCTGAGAGGCCTGGACATTTAGGCTGATTGTCCTTTCCAGATGTGCTCGGATATGGAGTCCACCGTCTTTTCCCAAAGTTTTAGAGGGCTTTCCCAAGAGCGGTCCTGCGAACGGCGGAGATAGATAATTTGCGAGGTATGGTATAGATAGTGTTGGCTGATATGTTTGACGACGTAATTTAATGAGTAGGCTCGTTGCGCGTCTTTTCCTTTCCTGTCCAGCCGCAACTCTGCATCGCTTTTAAGACTTCCGAGCAGCTCATTTATTTGATCGCGCAGGGAACACAAGGCCGCTTCGATTTTGCTGAGATCATTAGCGCCGGGATCGCCTGCCTTTGCATCGAATCCTATTTGCTGCAAAAACCAACCGTCCACGCGGATGATGTGACGACAAATCTCAGCGATACTGCGAGATTCGGGAGACGGTTTCCAGGTCATCTGGGTAACAGGGGTCGCTTCGATGGCGGCCAGAAGCGTTTGGCTGCAACGGGTATAAATATCGGACGTAATTGTGATATTCTCTTTTGACATTTGTTTTTCCATGACTGTTGATAACAGCGAAAAATAAAGACAAAAGCGCAGAAAATCAACCCCTAAAAGAGCACATTTTCAAAGAAAATTGTTGACATTTTACCAGAATATATTATTTTAACTATGTGTTATTCTGTTATATACCTAAAAAAACAAAGTTATTTATGGCTGTCGAAAGAAAAATCTTAAACCGTAAAATTATTCCTAAGATTAAAGGTAATTTTCATTTACATAAAATACACGTTCTCATCGGGTCTCGTCAAGTCGGAAAGACGAGTATCATCAAATACATTGAGAAGGAGCTGCATAATACCATTTATCTTGATCTTGATCGAGCCGCAGATCTCTCGATGTTCGAATCGGTGGATCATTTTATCCGCTATATCGCGGCTCATCGTCAAAATGACGCTGAAAAAGTGACCGTCTTTGTCGATGAATTTCAACGCCTCCCTGTTGCAGGTAAGTTATTCAAGGCGGTACACGATCATTATTCAGATATTCGTTTGGTTCTTTCCGGTTCCTCCTCTCTTAACATCATGAAAAGCCTGGATGAATCCATGGCCGGCCGTAAACGTGTTTATCATGTCTATCCACTCGATTTCGAAGAGTTCCTATATTTTCAGTCAAATCGTTATCATGATTATTATTGCAAGACAGAAGATTATGAAGTTGTGCCCGGTGTTTTCCCTGAATTATCTCATCAATTCGAAGTCTTTGCTCAGATGGGGGGGTATCCGGGAATCAGTTTATTAAATAACCATAAAGAGAGAGTGGATGAATTAAATGAGATCGTGCAATCCTATATAGAAAAAGATATCCGGTCGTTCACAAAAATAGAGAATATTCTTACTTTTAACAAACTCTTGCGCCGTTTAAGTTTGAATATAGGCGGTCTTTTGAATTTGCAAACCCTCAAGACAGACATTGGCATAAATCGAGAGTATCTCGAGAAACATCTGTTGTTGCTTAAAAATACTTTCATCATCGATCTCGTTGAACCGTTTTATAAAAACAAGGTTAATGAGCTCAAGAAGATGCCTAAATTGTTCTTTTTCGATAATGGTATTCGAAATCATCTCATTCTGAACTATCAGGATTTGGATACCCGGGCGGATAAAGGCGCCCTCGTCGAGAACTGTGTGTGGACGGAGTTGGTCAAAAACAAATCTTTGCTGGAAGAAATCAAATTCTGGCGGACCACGACAAAAACCGAGGTCGATTTTATTTTAATTTCTCAGGGGAGCGCCTTCCCCATTGAAGTGAAATACCGAAACCATGTCTCCACCATTCCGAGAGCCATCAAAAGTTTTATCGAGACCTATCAATCTCCGCGCGCTTGGGTGATCACCAAAAATCAGTTTTTTAAAATGAAATATAAGGCGTGCGAAGTGATCTTTTTACCGGCGTTTTTTAGCGCGAAGCTGTTCAAAGATTTGATTCGTTCCACTCCCGATTCCCAATAACCCAGCGCGGCGAAGCCGCAAATAATTAGCCAGGGATTCACACGGATACAAACAAAGCATTTTGAAATTAATGCTCTTCCATGAAATTCTTCTAAAAAAGCAAAGCTTAAAATATTGAACACGATTAAGCCGTGACTAAGACATGTTCTGTACTACTTTCACATTCTCTATTCACTTTATCCGTGTAAATCTGTACTACAAGCCGACAACATCGTGTTTTTTTAGCAAAGTTTTTGTGGCTAAACTATGGCAGAATAATTATACGGCAAAATAATTTAATGGCAAAATGATTGACTGGGAAAAATGTCGATAAAGCTCAATTTGTTTTTTCATCCGTGTCAATCAGTGTAAATCCGTGGCTATATTATTTTTTGATTTTGAGCTTTGATGTTTTCTTTAAAAAGTTTGCATTTTTGTGCAAGACTTTACTGGTTATACTATAGTAGATCCCTTATTCTTCCCAGTATCCCTCCAGCTCTACCCCCAATCCGTCTGCTAAGCGGTTCACGAAATTAAAATAGCCGGTAATTTGATTCACATCCAGAATCGCCGCGTCGCTGAAGCCGTATTTGCGAAGATTCTCTACATCCGTTTGTTCCATCTCCTGCGGGGTTCGGGTGAGTTTCACGGCATAGTCGAGCATGGCCCGGTCCTGCTCTGAAATAGCTGCGTTGCGATAGTCGCGCTTGAGTTGTGCGACCAGCTCGTCATTCTTAGTCAGCCTGCGGAGACCCGCTCCGTGATGGGTCATTCAGTAGTGGCACCGGTTGGCGGCTGAAACCACGACCGCGATCATCTCCCTCTGTGTCCGGGAAAGGTCGGACTTCCCGAACATCAAGGTGCGGTAAAACTGGGTGTGGCCGTCCAAAGAAGCAGGATTTAAGCTGTGGATTTTGAGGATGTTGTCCACCGTGCCTTCTGCGGTCATGTGGTTCTCATACGCTTCTTTTAAGCGTCCTTCTGCAACGGTTTCTTTGATTACTTTTATCCAGGCCATAACATTTCACTTGTTTTTATTTCTCAGAGTGATAACTTATTTGACCGTAAAATCTGTTTCACGGAAAAGAAATATACAATCCTTTTGGATTGAAATCAAATTTTAATTTTGGAGTGAGAAGCTTGCAAACGGAAATATTTTTTCGAATCATCTCTGAGGAGTTAAATCTCAGTCCGGCTCAAATCCAGCGGACAGTGGAATTACTGGACGACGGTAACACGGTTCCGTTCATCGCCCGCTATCGTAAGGAGGCAACCGGCGGAATCAACGAGGAGCAGATCCGGCACATTGAGAGCCGCATTCGTTATCTTCGTAATTTGGAGGAACGCAAAACCACCGTGCTCGAATCTATCGAAAGCCAAGGAAAGCTGACTCCGGAGCTCAAACAAAAAATTGCGGACGCCACCAAGCTGCAAGAGGTGGAAGACCTGTACTTGCCGTACCGCCCGAAAAAGCGCACGCGCGCAACCGCTGCCAAAGAAAAAGGTTTGGAGCCGCTGGCGGCGATGATGCTGGCCCAGGAGCTCGAAGACGGCTCTCTGGAGGAGGCTGCCCAACCCTATATCGATCCCGAAAAAGGAGTCAACAGCGTTGAGGAAGCATTAGCCGGGGCGCGCGACATCGTTGCGGAGGTTATATCAGATGATGCGGATATCCGTCAATCGGTCCGGAAGTTTACGTACCATACCGGCTTGCTGTGTTCGAAAGCGCGTAATGAAAAGGACGTCTCGGTTTACCAAATGTATGCCGATTACCACGAGCCGGTTAAATACATTCGGCCGCACCGTGTCTTGGCGATGAACCGCGGTGAGCGGGAGGGGTTTTTGCGTGTGACAATCGAAGTCGAGGTCGAAGCTGCGCTGAAAAAAATAACTCACCGTTATTTAAAAAATCCTAGATCGATTTTTGTGGAACAGGTGAACCTCGCTATCGGCGACAGCTATCAACGGCTTATTGCTCCGGCGATTGAACGGGAGCTCCGCAGCCAAATCACCGAAAAAGCGGATGAACATGCCATCCATATTTTTGCAGAAAACGTGAAGAATGTGCTGCTGGCGCCGCCTATTCACGATAAAGTCATCATGGGGATCGATCCGGGTTACCGCTCCGGCTGCAAAGTTGCCGTTATCGATGCGACCGGAAAATACTTGGAAGGGTTGACCATCTATCCACACGAACCGAAAAAACGCTGGGAATTTTCCAAAACCCAACTCAAGGAGCTGGTCGCACGACATGGCGTCGATGTTTTCGCCGTCGGAAACGGCACGGCATCGCGAGAAACCGAGCAGCTTGTGGCCGAGGTCATTCACGAAACGGAACAGGAGCTGTTTTATGTGATTGTCAATGAAGCCGGCGCCTCGGTTTATTCGGCTTCGCCTTTGGCAAAAGAGGAGTTTCCGGACTTACCAGCCGAAATGCGCGGCAATATTTCTATTGCTCGCAGGCTCCTCGACCCGCTGTCCGAGCTGGTTAAAATCGATCCCAAATCCATCGGCGTCGGACTTTATCAACACGACGTCAATCAAAACCGTTTGGGGGAAGCTATCGAGCAGGTCGTCGAATCCGCTGTCAATTATGTGGGTGTCGATTTGAACACAGCCTCCAAAGCGCTCTTGAAACATGTTGCCGGCATCAACAGCCGGACTGCGGAAAATATCGTCAAGTATCGCGAACAGAACGGACGCATCACATCCCGGCAGCAGCTCACAGAAGTGAAGGGACTGGGCGAAATGGCCTTTACACAGTCGGCAGGTTTTTTGCGCATCACAGACGGCGACATTTTCTTCGATTCCACCGCCGTGCATCCGGAATCCTATCCCGCGGTTGAGACGCTGTTGAAACGATTTCATTTAACCGAAGCCGAGATTAAAAGCAGCGGCAGCCTGCTGCGTCAAAAAGTCGAGGAGTCGCATGTGGATATGGCGCAGCTCGCGCACGAATGCAACCTCGGGCTGCTCACGCTGCAGGATATCATCGACAGTTTAGAGAAGCCCAACCGCGACCCGCGCGATGAAATGCCCAAACCCATCCTGCGCAGCGACGTGATGAAAATGGAGGATCTAAAAGAGGGCATGCTGCTCAAAGGCACTGTGCGCAACGTTGTCGACTTCGGGGCGTTTGTTGATATCGGCGTCAAAAGTGACGGCTTGCTGCACAAAAGTCAGATGTCCACGAAGTTTGTGAAAAACCCGCTGGATGTGGTGTCGGTGGGAGACGTCATCGACGTGAAGGTGCTGAGCGTCGATGCGGAGCGCGGGAGGATTGGGCTGGGTTTGGTGATGAGAAATAAAAACCCAAAATAACACGGGAAATGTCTTTCCGGTTTCGGCGAAAGCCGAATACCGGAATCCCCAGCGTATGTGCTCCTCACCCTGAGATTCCGGCATCCGTTCGCTGCCTGAGCAGGAAGCTCGTTATTCCCTTCTCGTCATTGATGTTTGATAATAGTTGAATTAAAAAAATTAACCAAATTAACATAACAAACGCAAGTGTTATTTCCTTGACACTTTTCTAATTATTTTCGATATTGAACCTTCATCGAACCACTATTCATCCTTAATCTCTTTTCGAAACGGTGCAAACGTTATACAACAATATCGAACAAAATCCAGGGAGCCAACACGATGAAACGAACCATTATATTTTTGACTTTCTTCCTCTTAATCTTGTTGAGAGAGGGGAGCGCCGAAACCAGTGACCATTCACCGGCAACCGTGTCCCATCTGGATAATGGCATGGAAGTGGTGCTCATCGAAAACCACTCGAATCCGATGGTTGCATCCATCGTGGTTGTCAAAACCGGGTCGGTGAATGAAACGATTGAGATGAGCGGCGCTTCGCACATGCTGGAGCATCTTCTGTTTAACGGTACGAAAAAGCGAACTCAAAAAGAGCTTTATGACGAAACGGATTTCTACGGCATTTACAATAATGCAACCACCGGCAGAAGTCATACGGATTATATGGTTTTGACCGCTGCGCAGTATATCGAACAGGCATTGGATATTCAGTCGGATATGCTTTTCAATTCGACAATCCCTCCGGAAAAATTGCAGAAGGAGCGAGGAATTGTGATCGAAGAAATCGGCAAAGATCGAGATCGCGTGAGTACCCTGGCAGAACAGTTCTTCAACCGTAAAATGTACGCTGGAACACCGTATGAATTACCCGTCATCGGGAATCCAAAAACCATTGAATGGATGACTCGAGAGCAGATTCTGGACTATTACCAGACCTATTATGTTCCCAACAATATGACCGCGTTAATTATGGGCGATTTTAATACTGCTGAAATGCTGAAAAAAGTCGAGCGCTATTTTGGCGGCTATGCACCCAAGTCACTGCCGGGCCGGGAGAAAGTTGAGCTGGCTGCGATTCAGAAAAATCAAATTTATTCGCGGCGAACAATAACCAATCGGATTTATCTCACTATTGGCTTGCATGCGCCAGCCATAAAAGATGATGATTTTTACACCTTTTATGTTTTAACCGCGATGCTGGAGAGCGAAAACTCCGATTTGCAGAAAGAGCTCAAACAACAACTTTCCGCTTTTACGGTTTCACCGGAATATGCTTATGATCAAGATTTGGGCGTTTTCAAAATCAACCTCACTTTGCCTGAAAGCAGTGATGTGGATAAAGCTATCGAAGCCGTGGTTCAGCAACTTAAAAGTGTCGCACAAAATGAAGATATGGCTGAGGAGCTCAGGAAGACAAAGCTCAAAATTAAAGTGGATGAAATTTTTCTGCAGGATAACCTACTCTACTTTTTGATGTTCAAGGCCTCTGCTGTCGCGAGTGCGGATTACCGGTTTGTCCACACCTTTTTGGGTGAAATTGACCAGTTGGATCAAGCTGGCATCGAACAGGTCGTACAGCGCTATTTCGACGGCGCCAAGTATCTCGCCACAGTGGTTAAACCCGAAATGAAAAAAGAGAAAACGGCAGAGAAAGTCGCGCAATCGGTTGTCATTAAAGAAGTCCTGGACAATGGATTGACCGTGATCATTAAAGAGAATCAGGATTCCCGAGCATTTGCACTGCATTTGCTGGCCAAGAACCGTGCGCTCAATGAACCGGAGGACAAAGCGGGCATTGCCGATTTTATGCATCGTATGTTGCGCAAAGATGAGACGGTGTCTAGCGCTTTCGAAGAAATCGGCGCTCGAATAAAAGTAACGGACAGCCCTTATATTCCATTTGATGATTATTACACAACGCCCCGTTATTCCTACATTCGCTTGGAAATCATCGATCAATACATTCAAGCCGGGTTAGACGTGTTTGCGGATATGATAAGGCAGCCAAAATTTGAGGAGAAAAATATCGAGAAAGTTCGTGGAACAATGATCGATCTCATCAAAAGGCAGCAGGAAAGCACGAAGGAGACCGCCCGACGACTTTTTTACCAGCATCTCTTTGGAGATGGAAATCCGCTATCGCAAAGAGCCATCGGAACAAAGGAAGGGATAGATTCCATTGTGAAGGAGGACTTAGAGGCTTTTCACCAAACCTATTTTGCTCCGAATAATCTCATTTTAGCGATTGTAAGCAATGTGCCGGCCTATGAAATGCTGGCTCAAATAAAAGCGTATTTCGGGAGGTTGAATGCAAGTACAGACCTAAAGAATCCCTCGTACCCATTTTCGCTTGTGAAAGGCCAGCAGATTTTCTCGGAGAAGAAAGGCAAGCAGCAATCCTACATCTATTGCGGCACTCTTTTTGAAGTCGCCGCAGAGGATCGGATTCCTCTCGCAATCATGAACCGGTTGCTTTCAGACCGGCTGGGATTTAATCTGCGGGAAAAGAAAGGATTGGCCTATTCTATTGGCAGTTCGGTAAATTTTCAAGGAAATTATGGCTGGCTGGTCGCGACAATGGGCACACGCCCCGAGCGTTTGGATGAGGCACAGGCGGGAATTATAGAGGAAATGAACAAACTAAAGCAAGAACAGTTGACTGAAAAAGAAGTTCAAAAAACGGTCAATGCTCTTGTGGGACGAATTCTCATGCGGCGCCTCCCAAGAGTCAATCAAGCTTATTTTATGGGGCTCTTTGAGTTCGACGGTCTGGGCTATGATTATTATGAGCCCTACCTCGAAAATTTGAAAGCCGTGACCCTCGCAGATGTACAACGGGTGATCGGCAAATACTTACAGACTAAAGATTATGTGATGATGGTTGTGGAATGATCTTCA
>JBHHWX010000201.1:0-10088 GCA_046756745.1 bacterium
ATTCGTTCCTATTCTAATTTTATTAGCCAGTAATTTGTCCAAACGAGGTTTTACTTCATGAATACACCCTGTTTTCTTTGCTTGTAATAAAACTCCTATTGAGCCAATTGGGTGCAGTCCCTGGGCTTGGGCTATTTTTCATCCTTATATAGTCGTCAATGAGAATATTTTTGATTTCTTTCTCTAATGCTAACACAATGGTCTCTGCTTCACCCAAATCTACATCGTTTCTTAATAACTTGACATATGCCCTTTCATCAGAATAGCTACTTTTAAGCATCTTTTAGAGTCAAATGGGTAACGTCTGTTATCCATCACATTAGACGATAAATAAACAAAGATCAGCGATTAATTACAAGAAAAAAGTATTGGAACGTACTGCAAACGTCCCTTTTGCACCCTTTAACGCAAAATGAAATGATATTTTAAAAGTCAAAATCATAGAAGTCAAAATCATTTTTTTAATCATTTTGACTATAATTATTTTGTCATTATTTATTTTGACTTTAAGCATTTGTTATCGACAAAACTTTGTCGATGTTTGCCACTCAGGAATCGTACAAACGAGACGTTTGCAGTACGGTTTCAATGCCCTTTTCCCATCAGCATCACGTAAAGAGTATTGACGATGATTTTGAGGTCCATCCGCAGGGACATATTTTCGAGATAAAACAGGTCGTATTGCAATTTTGCCTTCACATTTTCAATGGAGGCGTCGTAAGCGCCTTTGATTTGCGCCCAGCCGGTAATCCCCGGTTTCACACGCATCCGCCGGGAATAAAACGGGATTTGTTTTTTGAGTTGTTTGACAAAATAAGGCCGCTCGGGACGGGGACCGACTAAACTCATTTCACCTTTCAGGACGTTGAGGAATTGCGGGATCTCGTCGAGACGGGGCTTGCGCAGGAGACTCCCTATGAGGGTAATCCGCGAATCCTCTCGATCGGCCCACCGCGGCCCGGTTTGAGACTCCGCGTTATGAATCATCGAACGAAACTTGTAAATCGTGAACTCCTTTTCGTCTTTGCCCACCCGTTTTTGTTTGTAAAAAACCGGCCCCTTTGAATCCAATTTGATCAGGAGTGCGATGAGAATCCAGAAGGGCAAAAAAGCCGCCAATATTAAAGTCGAAATCAAAATGTCGATAAGCCGTTTCATTTTGCGTTCCCACTCCGGCATAAAATCCGGCAGAATATCGATGAGTGGGAAACCGTAGATTTGGTTCGTCCGCGCCTGCCCGACGACGATATCATACAGGTCCGGTACGATCTTGAAATTGACCGGCAGCCCGTTGCTCATACTGAACACATCCATCACGCTGTTGCGCGATTGCGGTTCTACTGCCAGAATGACTTCCTGCGCTTTTACTTTCTCGACAATCGCCTCCAATTGGTCGATGTGTCCTAAAAGTGGGATGGCTCCGTCTTCCTGAATAACCCGGCTGCCGGGAGGATTCTCCGCCACAAATCCCACGACACGGTAGCCTAAAGCAGGAAAACGCAGAATCCGTTCGGAGAGCGCGCGGCTTTTATCGTTCCAGCCCACGATAAGAGTGCGCCGGTGCCCGATTCCGGCGGCCAGCAAAGACTTCTGGAAACTGCGTAACAAGACGCGCATAAAAGAAACCGCCGAAAACAGGATGAGCCAGTAGTTCAAGATAAACATCCGGCTTAATCGCGGCGGCTGTGAGAAATCCCGCTCAATATCGAACGTGAGCAAGAAAATGATGAAGACGCCAAACGTCACGGATTTGAAAGTTGTGATGACTTCATCCAGCCGGGAACGGGGATGCGGAAGACTGTAAAGTCCAAAGAAGCTAAAAATGAGAAACCAAAAACTGTAGACGACGGCGGAGATGAGCAGCAAGGTGGGAAAACGCGATTCAGAGAAAAAACCGAGCTCCTTGCGAAGCCAGGCCCAGGCGATGAAAGTCGTGTTGATAACAATAAAGTCGCACAGGAGAAGGAGAATTTTTTCGTGGATTTTCGACATGACTCTTTAATACCTGAGTTGTCAAGTCTTGACGCACTCGATAAAAGCATTCGAGCACAAGCTTTTTGGCAAGACTTAAAATTACAAAAGCTAAATAGTGTCTGACCGAAAACTCAGAAATAAGCTCTAAGCCCCGTCCTCGGGGCGTCGTAATCAATTGTTTTTACAAAGCGTCAAACGCACCCGGGGACGGGTGCTTGAGCATTTTAAAGAGTTTTCGTTCAGATACTTGTTCATTGTGATGTGCAGTTTGAAATTTATTTGGGATTTGTTGTTTTATTTTTGATTTTTGGGCTTTCCGGCTTGTCCGGGTTAGGCTTGCCGAGGAAGCATGTTCTGATAAACCTCTTCCAGTCTTTTTACCATGACGTCGGCGCGGAACGCGTCGGTGATTTTTTGCTTGGCAGCCTTGCCTAAGCTTTGCGCTTTTTGTTCGTCCTCGAGCAAAGAAAGAATCCCCCCGGCAATGGCGCTCACATCGCGTGGCGGCACCAAAATGCCGGTTTCGTCATGTTTGACCAGCTCCGGCACGCCTTCAACCGCTGTCGCGACGACCGGCAGGCTGGCATACATCGCTTCAGTCAGGGAGCGGCCTAACCCCTCCCAAAGCGATGATAATACAAAAACGTCGAAGATCTGCAAGATTTCAGGGATATCCTCACGGTAGCCTAATATTTTTAGTTTTGAAGTCAGGCCCAGCTCACCGGCGAGCTGGGTCATTTTCGGTTTTAACTCGCCGTCGCCCACCATCACAAAACAGACGTCGTTTCTTTTGTCGAGAACGTGCGGAATCGCCCGGATAAAATCTAACGGCGCTTTCTGCTCTGAAAAACGGCCCACCGTGCCGACGATTTTCTCGCCGTTGAGAAGTCCCATCTCCTGCTTTTTGGATACCGGGTCGATGGGGGTATCGAATTTATCAAAATCGATGCCGCTGTAAATGTTCACAAACCGGCTGCGTTTCGCGAGTTTGAGTTTAACGGCTTTTTCCAAATTGAGCTGGGAAACCGTGATCAGCCGGGTGGTCAATTTCGAGCAGATTCTCTCCAGAAAAATGAACACGCCTTTCTTGACCGGGTTCATGAAATCGTGAAAAGGAAAACCGTGGATGGTGTGAATGATCACCGGAACCCCGGCTAATTTCGCTGCGAAACGCCCGAGCACCCCGGGTTTTGAACTGTGCGTGTGGACAATATCATAGCCGCCCTGCCGGAGAATTCGATAGATTTTCCAGAAAGCGATGACATCATAAAATATTTGTATTCTGCGCGTGAGTTCGTTCACAAAGAACAGATTCAAATTCTTGATGCTCCGCGCCCGCTGCTGCCATTCGCCTTCTGAGGAGCAGAGCAGGGAGACCTCGTATTTTGCCCGGTTCAGTCTTTCAACCGTGATCAGGGTATTGTCCTGCGCGCCGCCAACCGGTAAGTTGGTGATGATGTGCAAAACGCGGATTTTTTCAAAGGTGGTTGACATTCAATATTTTATTAGGGGTTCACTCGTCCTCATGGAAAGACTTTATTATACACATTTAGCGCCGCTTTTGCAACAGTTTTTCAGGAAAACTGAATGTCTCCAATTTTTCGTTTTTAGATGAAAACTAAATGGATTCATGAAGAGTAATGTGTAGGGGCAAAGCATTCTAAGCACGATTTCACCGAAAAGTAACTGCAGTGTCCGAGAATGCTTCACCCCTACACTGTTTCTGAAATTCCACAGGAATACCATGAGACCCGGCTTTCGAGTAGTGAGAGTAGAGGCAGTCTCCTTTAGTTCAACCTGCTTTTTTTATATAGGACTTGTCATTCTGCAACCGGTATTTCAGCAATGTCAGAATGGTGTGTATTAATTTAAAAGTTTCTGATATTCAGCCATAAGTTTCGGAATATGCTTTTCAATAGAAAATTCGGATACAGTATTTTTAGAATTCGCAATGATTTTTTGCGCCAACTGTCTGTCCTGCAATTTCAAAATAGCAGAAGCCAACTGTTCGGCATCGTCCGGGTTCACTAATAAACCATTGACGCCAGGTTTGATTATTTCCGGAATTCCACCTACGTTTGAAGCCACAACCGGGCACCCTGCGGCCATCGCTTCTAAAATAGCTATCCCAAAGCCCTCGGTTTTGGACGGCAGAACAAAGACATCCATGCCGGCTAAATAGGATTGAATTTCAAATTGGAAACCGGCAAAAATCACATCGTCTTTTATCCCTAATTTTTTCGCCAGGAGCTGTAACTGGTCTCGTTCCTTGCCGTCGCCGACTAAAATACATTTTATCTTAAAATTATTTGACTTCAAATGTGCAACCGCCTGCAGCAAAACATCGTAACCTTTTCTCACATCCAGACGTCCCACCGAACCCACCACAAAATCCGCACGAAACACACGGGAGTTCTGTTTGGATTCCGTAAATTCGCTTAAAGAGATGCCGTTGTTTATCACGGCTATTTGCGACGTCTGTATTTTTACGTCCTGAACAAGCGCTGATTTAACCGCCTCCGAGATGGCAATGATCCGGGTGTTGTTCCACGCAGTCAATTTATAGGCGATTTTGGCGATGATATTTCCCGACCGCCAATTCGATTCATTGTGTTCGGTGGTGATGACCGGCACTCCGCTCATCTTGGCGGCTATTCTTCCGTAAATCGTTGCAAAGAACAGATGGGTGTGAATCATGTCAGGCTGCACACTTTTGATAATTTTGCTGAGTTCCAGAATGATTAACGGGTTAAATTTATTTTTCCGGTTTAACCTGATCGTTGTGATATTTTCTGTTTCAAAGGCTTTCGTAAGGTGATCATGACCATACATGGAGCAGATTTTTACATTCACAATATCTTTCGTTGAGCGCGCCACCGAAAGTAAGAATTTTTCAGCGCCGCCGAGTTCTAAGGTGTGGATGATGTGGAGTACGGTTATGCGAGTTTTCATTTTCAAGCAAGTAAGTTAGCTTAGCCGGATTTTCCAAATGAGTCGGAGAGGAGGTATTTGAGACAGGCAGTATATCCACGAAAACGTGATTTTATGATAGCATACTTTTCTCCCTTTATGACTAAGATAGGGGTTAGAATCAGATAGGATAAGAGAGTTTCAATAAGTATGAGAATTTTTAATAAGGGTACTTTCCAGAGATCGTGATGTTTTCGAAAAAAATATAATGCGCTTTTACAGCCGTTAATGATCGGAATCTCACGATTTTGTTGCCATGACCCTCCATGAAGATGATACACGTAAGCATCGGGAATAAAATAAATTTTCCACCCTAATTTCTTAACACGTAAACACAAGTCAGCGTCTTCATAATACATATAGAGTGTTTCGTCAAAGCCTCCGATTTGATCAAAAATGTTTTTACGTATCATGAGGCAAGCGCCGGAAACCCAATCGACTTCCATGAGCGAGGAATAATCCCATGAACCAAGTTTGAAAGATCCAAAAGTCGGGCTCGTCGGGAAAAGGCGGTTAAGAAAGGTTCTAAAATAAAATTCCGTTTTGAGATTTGGAAAAATCCCGCATGACCTTTGCAGCGTATCATCTATGTTTAAAAGTTTACAACCAACCACGGCAGCGTATTTTTCTTGTTCCAAAAAAGAAAACAAAGATTCTACAGCATTTTCACACACAATGGTATCTGAATTCAAAAAAAGCAAATAATCCCCTTTAGCAATTTTAACCGCCTGGTTGTTAGCTTGACTAAATCCTAAGTTAGACTGGTTTTCAATTAATACAATATCCTGAAAATCTTCTTTCACAAGAGCGGCGCTACGATCTCCCGAAGCATTGTCTACCACAATAATTTCATAGAAAACTTTTTTTGTATTTCGTTTTATCGATAAGAGGAGCTGCTTTAAGAGCCCCCTGGTATTGTGGTTAACAATTATGAGTGAAAGATCCACATTAATTCGATGGCTTAGAAATTCCATACTCTCCGAGTTTTTCGAACTTCATTATTCTGTGAGAGGCAAAAATCAATCCAACCAAGAATGGTATGAAAACAGTCATTTCGTGCACGACGGTTAGTGTCCAAAACATACCACCGACAAGGAATATTATCATAGCGCCGGATAATGATAGAGAAATTAATTTCCATTCACGGTCTTCGCGTGAATTTTTCATCAACTCGCGACAAGCACGATAAACTACCAAAGCAAACCATATCCAGCTAATGATGCCCAAGATCCCGGTTTCGTACAAAACATTCAACCAGTGATTATCTACATAGCCGACATGCGGCTCCGACGGCGCGCCCAACTCGCCGGTGAAAAAACTTCTGAATCGCAGGTTTCCTATTCCAAATCCTAAAATCGGAGTCTTCATATAGATCGTAAAGCCGTGTATCCAGATAAAAATCCTCATCAAAATCGAGACATACTTCCCTTGAATATCCGTAGAAGCGAACCCGGTTTGAAAAGCTTTTTCTGTAGCCGAACTGATTAAATCGACTTGTTTTACTTGTAACAAGTCTTGAGAAAGCGACAAAAAAACGACCAAAAAAATAAGCATAAAAAAAACAGAAAAAGCAATCGCATATTTTTTGTTACCTATCTTTGCTACTACAAAGAGAAAAGCGATTATGGTAGCGAGTAGCCATGCCCTTGTTTGGCTTAATATGAGGGCTGCGGTTAAAAGAATCAACACAGAAAGAGCAAAAAAACGAAGGCTCTTTTTATGGGAAAAAATCATGATATTCGCTGCGATAATCATGCTGAGACCTGTGTAAGCGCCGAAACCGGCGCCTAATAAACCGAATACGCGTGTTTCGTAGCCGGCTAAGAATCGAATAATCCCAATAACGGCCGAAAGTGAAGCTGCAATTAAGATACTGATGAATATTTTAAGTATGGCTTCTTTTTTCGTGATCATGTTGACAGTAAAAACGAATATGAGAACAAAAGCCTCAATGTATTTGAGGATGTTTTTTAAGCTGGCGAAATAATATTTTGCATTTACTACCGAGAATATCGAGGCTGCAAGAATAGCGAGGATTGGAAGTAAGGCCGGAACCTCAAATCCTAAATTTGGCTTTGAGAGCAAGACGGAAAAAACCAGGCTGAGCAGGATGAGGAATGTACCCATTTCCGAAAATTGGACTCCTCCCAAACCAGGGATTTCAAAAGGCATGAAGAGAAACAATGGCAAAAATATGAGTCCATTTTCCGGTTTATTAAAAATAAAAAAGAGCGCGCTTAAACCCACGAATCCTAAAAAAGCCAGTAAGTATTCTTCAAGAAAAATCGGTATTAAAAAAGCTGTTTCCGTTAAAATGAGAAGCGTTAGAAAGGTCTTCGTGCTTTCATGGCGATCTGATTGAGAGGATAACTCAAGCATCGCGTTTAGCTTCGTTTCTTTCTGATGAACCGGAGGTCATCACGTAACTCACTTTGTATCCACTTTAATTTTTCTGCCTGGTCATCTTGTCGGCTAGCGGCATTTTTTAAAAATTGTTGCATGAAAATAAACGTACAGGTAATTATCAGGCTGAAGAGACCGGCAACAATAACAATGATTGAACGCTTTGGCCTTGATTTATAAATCGGAATCGCTCCGTAATCTAATATTTGAATATTCGGAATATCTTTAGCTTCCTCGATCTTGGCTTGTTCATAAAGCTGGATCAGTAACTCAAATATTTTGTTTTGAACTTCGACTTCCCGAAGCAAACGCACATAGTTTAGCCCAATTTCAGGTACATGTTCAAAAGGGATATATAAATCATTCTGCTCTATAAAACCGCCATCATTGGTTGACGTGCCTACTTTTAATTCCCGCAGCTTCCTCTTAAATTCCTTTAACTTGGTTTTCGTTTGCAGAATCTCGATGTGATTTGACGTTAAATATTTTTGCTTAATGCCTAATTCAATTTCCGTAGTGTAAACCAGGGACTGTAATTCGGCGGCGCTCGTAATGGCCGCTTTTGTTTGTTCGGGAATATTGATGATTCCATGTTTTTCTTGAAAATCCTTAAGCGCTTCTTCAGAATTTCTCAGATCACTTTTATTTTGCTCGAAACGTTGTCCTATGAATATACGGTCATTTCTGGCTTTTTCTATATTCAGATTAGTATAAATGCTATCGAGCAGCGCTACAAATGTATTTGTCATTTCTGCCGCTCTCTCAGGTATTTTATCTTCCACTGAGACGAAAATTTGACCCTCATCTGCAATGATAAACTCAATGTGATTTTCCAAAGCCCGGAGAGTCTTCTCAATATCTTTTTTTTCGTAAACTGTGATTAAATTAAATTTTTCGACGATTTTTTCCCGGATGGCACGGCTTTTTAATATGGCCATGAAGGAAAGGACTTCATTTGTATTACCGGAAATTCCAAGTCCGCTGAGCGGCAATTTTGAGATCAGCGATGAAATATTCAAGCCTGGAAATTCGCTTTTCGGCGGCATTATCACCGCAGTACTCGTGTACCATTTTGGCAAAAGCAAACTGATAATAATTGCGATAACGCAAACGAGTGTAAAATTGATTATGATGAGTCTGCGTCTTTTGATTAGAATGTACAGGTAGTCGATCAAATTAATTTCTTTATTTTCCATGGTATCATTTGGTTTGAAATTTAATTTCCTTGTCGTTCAAAAATTGAAATGTCCATTAGACTTCAGGTTGTTCGTTTAAGAAGGTGTGAATTCGAGCTAACAGGGCGATGAAAAGCATAACCAGCATCCCCTTGCCAGCCAGAAGGGTATCATTGGCCATATTATACGTGATCAGTCCTATCACGAAAGACACTAACAGGATAGAATAGTTTTGAATTTGTGAACGACTTTTCTGAAAAAGTTTGATGGCTTGCCACAGCAGAATCGTGTAAAATGCAATTCCGCTAAGAAAGCCAATCCATCCGCCTTGCATGGCGAAACTTAAATATTCGTTATGAGGCGAGCTTAAGCCCTCTCCCAAAGCGGTTAGGACAATACCGAATGTTTTTGGAATGAACTCGGCCGAAGCGATTTCAATGTTACCCACTCCGACTCCAAAGATAGGGTGAGCTTGCCAGACTTTAAGAGCTACCGCCCACATGATCAAGCGCAGGTCGCGCAATTCCCCGCCCTCCACAACGGATGCGAAGCGCGATTGTATGTCACCGGAAAATCCAAAAAAAGAGACGATAAGGGTGAGCGTAAGAACCGTTGTCACAAAAACAAACCGGCTCAAATTCCTTTGACGAACTGCAAATAAAATAGCACAGACCAGAGCCATGACGATCGCAGTGATCAACAGGCCTCGGCCCTGGGTTAAGAATATCGTGGTGAGCTGAAAAACCCCTCCAAGCAAAATGAGGTGACGCAGCCAGTCTTTTCGCGTCGAATAGTAAAGACCGACAGCAATCGCCACGCCATAATTCAGCTCGTTTGCCAAGGTTTCAAAAATTCCGATGTGGCGGCCCTGCAAATTCCCCTGCACATATTTTGCGAAAATCCAGGTCGCGTCCACAACGCCGTAAATCAGAATCGTTATCAAGATGAGCCGAATGTCCGATTCGTCCTTAATCACGTTAAAAAATACTACGGCGGCGATTAACAATTCAACGATTTGCACGATTTCCAGCAGCGAATTTGTCAACGAGATGGTCCCTAAAAGGGAAACCAGACTCACGGCGATGAGGAGGGCCAAAGCCGATTTCAACTTTGGCAGAGGTTCGAAGGCCGCCATTCTGGACGAAAGGAACCAGCGCATAAGCAGAGAAAATACGGCCAAAGCCAGGACGATATCGATAACTCTGATGACGGCAGCGCCAGTCTCAACATAAAGCGCTTCTGAGGCGAGGATCGAAACCACGATCAAAACGATGAGTGTCTTGCGGTTCACTAAAGCCGCGACCACCGTCAGGATAGAGAATGCAATCAGTGGAAAGAGGGGAAGCTCAGGCCGGACAGCTAAGTTAATCAAAGCGCCGAGCTGGATTACAAAAAACAGCGCCCACCCATACCACTTTCGATGAATTTTACTTGTCTCTGCCACGTTTTTAATCCGTTTTTACCCTGGTTCCGCATCTTATCGTTACCCACATCTTTCGTTGAAGCCGGCAGACCCGCCCCGAATTAAAATTCGTGGCTCATAGCTAAAGTCATCTAAAGATGACT
>JBHHWX010000202.1:0-10058 GCA_046756745.1 bacterium
GTTATGCAGTGTAATGGGCATTTTAATGGCGACGGTGTTGATTTCCGGAATCTTGAGGTAGCGCTCGCCGATGACTTGAATGGTGTCCAGAACGACGTATGTTTTCGAATCCTCTTCATCCGCAAAAGAAAGGTTCACGATGAGCAGAGAGACAAAACAGAGGATATTTATCTTTGTTATTTTTGATAATGTCATTGAAACCTCCAACGGTTTTTTCACCTGCTTAATTCATGAACTTCGCTTTCAGGTACGAAATGTTAAAATGCGCCTAAAACGTAACTCAACATTTATGTTGAAAAACAGGCTCAACCAGCAACATAAATGTTGCATTACGGGTTGTTCATGAATTAAGCAGGTTCATAATCTTTTAACTTGCTATAGTTGTTGAGCAGAACCGGATAGCTGCAAGCATAGTATTTCAGTTTGGTTGCGAACATAAAGCTTGCCATCTGACAACGCCGGAATGGTCCAGCACCGTCCTCGATTGCCGGTCAGGACTTGCGCGCTCGCTTTCTCGATGTAACCGGACGATTTGGCTTCGACTAAGGTCAGGACGCCTTTGTCGCTGAGAACGATCAAATGACCGTCCGCATAGATGAGCGACCCCTTGCCAAAACCCGCCCCGCTTTCTGTCCTCCTCACCGCCCATTTTTTTCGGCCGGTTTTCACGTCAACACATTTCAATGTGGCCTCGTCAAAACCGTAGAGATATCCGTCGATGAGCAGAGATGTCGCAAAATGATTGCGCATGACCTTGCTTTTCCAGACTTCTTCGACGCGGACAGAGCCGTTTGCCGCTTTCATCTGCAGGACGACTCCGCCGGTTCCGTAGCCGGATGAAATAAACACTTTGTCGGGCGCGATGAAAACGGGTGTGGCTGAATTCACATCATACATCGTGCGCCAGGTATAGTTCCAAAATTTTGCTCCGTTTTTGGGGGACACGGAAATCAGGGATGTTCCGGTAAATGTGATGATTTGTTTCATGCCGTTAACAGTGATGGCGATGGGAGCGGAATACCCCGGCAAATTCGTGCCGGTTGTCCACACCACTTTGCCGGTGAGTTTGTTGAACGCCACCAAGCCGAAATCGCCTTTGCCGCCGACATCGACGATGAGTAAATTCCCATAAACCAGCGGCGACATGGAAACTCCCCAAGTGGGAATTTTCGCTCCGTATTCTTTACCCAGATCGTGACGCCAAACCGGTGTTCCGCTGCGCGCATTTAAAGCGTGAAGCTGACCTTGCGCGCTGATAGCATAGACCCGGTTGCCATCGACGGTCGGCGTCATGCGAGAACCGTTCCCGAAGCTGTTGCGGTACTTGGCATCCACTCGAACGCGCCATTTCTCCTTGCCGGTCGCGCTCTCCAAACAGATCATAAACTCATCACTGCCTTTGCCATACATCGTATACAACAAACCGTTCGCCACGGAGATAGCGGAGTAGCCGTCGCCGGACTCTGTCCGCCAAACCACCGTGGGGCCGTCTGCCGGCCAGCTTTTTAAAATGCCGCGCTCGGTTGAATGGCCGTTGCGGTTTGGACCGAGCCATTGCGGCCAATCGCCGCTCAAAGCCAGACTATTCAAACCGCTGATCAAAACCGCGCCCCAAAAAGCTATCACGAATACAACATTTTTTTTCATATCTTCCTCTTTCGTTGGTGAGTGTCAGTCCAAAGGGAAAAACGTTCTAAGAGCTTAAACCTGAAAACCAGTATCGCGTCTGATTCAAAAATTCACCTCGCTGTGATTTCGCGCCTCTTCCGTGCTTGAAACCTGCAAGGGACAATTGTCTTTCGCAGAGATTTATAGTTGGCAGAATAATTATTCGGCAGAATGATTTTTAAAACCATTACAAATCAAAATGATAATTATTCTGCCATTTAAAAGTTTTTCCTTCGGGGTCCACGTTTGTTTTGAAATTTAACTACCCCGAATGGTGTCCAGCTTTTTTCGTATTTGGAGTTTAGGATTTCGAATTTCCGGACATGTCCGGCTTAGGTATATCGCGCATTGCGATATTTTGAATGGTAAAACTCGGGCAGCAACTGATCGACTTTGAGTAAGCCGGATCGAGTCAGCTCAACACGCTGCGGGTTGAACGTCAACATGCCCTCGCTCTCCAATTTTTTATACGCATCAGCAAACTTCGCCGTAATGTCAACTCCGTATTTGCCCTTGAAATACTCGGTTTCCAGATGTCCAAGCTTCAATTGCAGAATCATTTCGCGGAGCAGACGTTCTTCTGCCGTGGGCGAGAAAGCCCGGCTGAGCGGCAATTGATCTTTTTGGAGAGCCTCCAAGTAGTCGTTCCAAGATGCTGTGTTTTGCATGTGTACATGATTCATATGCCCGAAAGACGCTACCCCCATGCCCAGCATATCGGTTCCGCTCCAAACGGAATCGCGGTATACGAATTGACACGTGGTATTGCTTTTGACCATCGTGTATGCGCTTGAAATCTCATAGCCGGCAGCGGCCAATTCTTCGAAAGCATAATCGTGCCACTCGCGTTTGGTTTTCCAATCGGCAACCGGCAGCTCCAAGAACCCGTTCGCCAATTCCTTCGTGTACACTGTGTTGAACGGCAGCTCCAACTGATAAATCGTCACGCTGTCCGGGTTGAGATCGATGGTTTTTTGGACACTCTCGCGCCAGCTTTTCCAGGTTTCGCCTACCATGCCGGCGATCAAATCTATGTTGAGCTGCTCGAATCCCAGTTTTTCAATCCAGGGCATGACTTCATAAACCTCCTTCGAGAGATGGGCGCGCCCGTTTTCTTGTAAAATGAGATCGTTGAAATTTTCAATACCCAGGCTCAATCGCGACACGCCGATCGCGTTGATAGCCTCGAGTTTGGATTGAGAAAGCGTTCCCGGCTCACATTCGAATGCGACTTCCTCAACGCCACCCCAGGGAATTGCCTTTTTTAGCCTCGCGACGAGCTTCTGTAGATGCTTGACGCTGATATAAGAAGGCGTGCCGCCGCCGAAATAAACGAACTTGAGAGGACGGCCTTTTACCGAAGGCAGCTCGCTGGCGAGCTCGACCTCTCTGGCAAGAGCCTCTAAATAGCTTTCGATTTGAGAAGCGTTTTTGTCAGTATAAACACGAAAATAACAAAATTTACAGCGCTTTCGGCAAAATGGGATGTGCAAATAAAGCCCCAAAGTGTTGCCGGCAGCGGGTTGAGTATGCAGCGCTTTCAGAGCGTCCTGGGCATTCTTCCGGTCCCAAAACGAATAAGGCGGATAATTCGAAACAAAGACGCTGCCGGTTTCGGTTTCCTTCAAATCAAGTCTTGAAGTGGCGGGTTCCGCTTGCATAGTTTGAGTGTTCATAGTCAAATCTTAAATCTCCAAAAAACAAATGTCAAATAAATTCCAAATCTCAATTTCTTTAGTAAAACCATGAAGACTATTTTAGCCACGGATTCACACCGATGAAACACGGATTTTGTGGGCTAAACATGGCAGAATAATTATACGGCAGAATAATTGTATTTTATCACTAGTGTCCGGTTAACTTTCAAAAGTCTCGTTGTAAGTTATTGATAATAATAAAATAATGCCCACAATAAATATTATTCTATCTGAACTCATTTGAATGCTCAATTTTGCCTTCTCTCACTTAAATCATTAAAAAAGAGAAAAGGAGAATGAAATTAGCCATTTAATTTTACACTTTTGAGGATTTTTTAGGCAACTCTGCATTAGAAGAAGTTGATATTTTACAACTAGTTACAAAGACTCAAGATTTAGGACTTGACCGCAACTTTTCTAACCATTTGAATTTATTTGACTAACAACCGGACACTAGTGGTATTTTATGAGTTTTTATAATTCTGCCAAAAAACCATTCTGCCTTTTAATCTTTAAATTTAAACTGAATTCTAAACTGCTTTTCTATTTTACAACTTCAATAAACTGGCTTAATTTGTATTTTTATCCGTGTCAATCAGTGTAAATCCGTGGCGAATATTTTTTTAGTTGTAGCTGTCATTTGGTTGCGGCTTTGCCGCGCTAGGTGCATCCGTGGCTGATTTTTTAAAATGTTTCCCTGTGCCGAATTTGTCAATCTTTGCTAAGCTTAGTTTTCTCCAAAACAATATAACAGACCATCGTCGGATCCGATTACGAATTTTCCCGCTGCAAAACTGACTGAAGAAGCGACCGAGGAGCCGGTGTCAAACTCCCACCTGGAGCGGCCGGTTTTGACATCGAGGATGTAAATGGTGCCCTGAGCCGAGGCGATGATGGCCTGCTCGCCGACGATCACCGGCGAGGACTCGATTTTGGCTTTGGTCATAAAGCTCCAAATCTCTTCGCCGGTTTTTGTGTCTAAAGCATGCACCATTTTATCGCGACCGCCGATGATCACCACGTCGCCGGTAACCGCCGCCGATGAATAATACGGATATTTTCGCTTTGGATGTTCATACTGCCAGACGACCTCGGCAGCTTCCAGGCTCACACAGAGAACCTGATTGCCAAAGGTGCCGAAAAAGGCTCTGCCATTGCGGACAGCAGGGCTGGAAGCGACGTAATCTCCCAGCTCGATGCGGTTCACCTCCCGGCCATCCCGGAGATTGATAATGCGAAAATAGCCGTCGCAGCCGGTCACAAATACCGTATTTTTGTAAATGGCCGGCGTCCCGTGCACATAGCCCTCGGCTTCAAATTTCCACAACAACGCCCCGGTTTTTATGGAAAGGCAGTAAAGAAAATTGTCGTAAGAGCCAAACAGCACCCGGTCTTGGTAAAAATTTGCCGAGGAGATAATTTCACCTTCGGTTTCGAAGGTCCACTTTTTTTTACCCGTCACAGCATCAACTGCATGGAAAACACCGAATTCATCGCCAAAAAACACCGTATTCGAATAAACCGAAGGCGAAGATTTGATCGCGGATGCGGCTTTGTATTTCCATTCGAGATCGCCCGATTCGAAATCGAGGGCGTAAAGATATTCATCCATCGAGCCAACATAAACAACCCCGTCAACAATCGCTGCGGTCGACTCGATGCCGTCGCCGGCTTCAAATGTCCACAGCGGTTCGGGGTTTTCGGGAAGGCGGCCATTCTTGACGCCGGTGAGCTGCGGATTGCCGCGGAACATGACCCAGTCTTGGGAGGATTTGTATTTGGCTAAAGAAGAGTCCTCATCACCGGCAGTGGCGAATGTAAATGAAATAAATAAAGAGAATAGGTAATACCAAAAATAGTTCATTGTTTGTAACAGCGTATTTCAGTTAAGTAATTGAAAACACAGTCAGAGATTGTGTTGGATCGGAGTCTGCTCCTTCATCTCAAGGAGCGCTTCATAATAACTCTTGACGACCGCTACGGTCATTTTATCAAAAGGAAACGCTCGCAAACGAGACGTTTGCGCTACGTTCCATAGAAACCACTAAGTTTTCTAAAATTGGAGCACAGCGGTTTTGTCAGGTGAAACTACTGCTATACGAGTTTACCCTCCATACATTTTGTGTAAACATACTCGGGGTCAAGATCGACGCCACAATCCCATTCGATTGTATCGAATGAAACCCGCACTCGTTTGAAGGACTCATAGTCTTTAATTCGCTGAAATATACCGAAATCAAGTATTGGTTTTAGATCGAGCTGACCATTCTCACCATTTTCGAAAACAATGGAAAGGATGTAGTCATCACAGGGGGTAACTTCTTTTACCGAAGGATACATTGTCGTATATCTCCTCTTCCAGACGCCAGCGCTCTTTTGAAGCAGAACTTCTATTGAAATTGCGTTACAGAAGTATCTCATTGAATCTACTTTAAAGGAGCAATTTTGTCCAGTGACTGTAGATTTTCTACTTTTTGCCAATTTACCTTCAGTTCATCTTGGTGAGATGCAGCCCACTCCATTACCAATCCCAAAGCCCTTGGTGGCAGTTTTCCCGCAAATACAGCCAGTGTGTTAATATCTATTAACACTTCAAACTCACCGTACTCAGCGTGGAAATGAGGCGGTGGGTGTTCGTCAAAGTACATCTTGACTATAATCCCATAGAAACGACTTATTTCAGGCATGGATCTTCTGACTTGCTAAGTTTGGAAATACTTCCTCAGGGATTTGCTTTGTGATTCTCATATAAATGGAATCCGGGCAAACATCAACCTGATCATCCCAGGCTATCGCACCCTTTTCTCTAATATGTACTTTTTCAAAATTACTGTAATTATCCCACAAAGAAAAAACACCTTTCCCCGCGAGATGGGAAAGATCTACGATTCCTTCCGCACCATCTGAATACTTGACCCAAAGTCTGTAATCCGACAAAGCTTTAACTTCTACTGGCTTAAACATTTTAAAAGACTCCTAAAGAAATCAAAATGCAGACTCATAAAGTTTCAAAAGCTCCTGTTCGTTGACCGGCCGCGGATTAAACTCTCCGGTCCATTGTCTTGCAGCCTCATCAGCTAACTGAGGAAGATCTTTCTCGTCAACCTTGAGATCGCGCAGCCTCAAGGGCAGTCCGCTTGCCTCTTTCAAATCGACGATGCGATGGGCTATTTGCTCAGGGCCCGCGCCTTTTTTCTGCAATTTCAATCCGGCGGATTCAACCAAATCATCATAATAACCGTTCACGACTTGACCGTTAAACCTGACGACGTGGGGCAGCATCATACTCACGGCAACCCCGTGAGTAATGCCGTAATGAGCCGTGAGTGGATTGGCGCAGGCATGGGCTGCTCCAAGCATGGAATTTTCGATGGCCATACCGGCAAAGTGAGCTCCTAACTGCATTTCTCCCCAGACTTTGAGGTTGTCGGGATCATTTAAGATAATTTCATAACTCGCCGAAAGCAGACGCCAGGCTTCCTTTGAAAACATGCGCGAGTACGGATTGCTTTTTGTGGAAACGTAACTTTCCACGGCGTGCGAAATCGCATCTATGCCGGTGACCGCCGCGACATCTTTGGGCACGCTTCGCACCAAAGCCGGATCGAGAATCACCGTATGGAAGCGCGCCTTATTGTCGCCGCACGCCATCTTTTGGTGCGTGCCTTCCTGCGCGATGAGAGCGAAGGATTGCGCTTCGCTGCCGGTACCGGCGGTGGTTGGAATACCGATGGAGGGCAGCATGGGTTTGGCAGCCTTGCCAATCCCCCAATAGTCTTCCATCTTGCCGCCGTTGGTGAGAATGAAATTAATGCCTTTTGCGCAATCCATAGCGCTGCCACCGCCAAAACCGATGATCGCGTCGATGGGGAGGCGCTCCTTTGCAAAACGGACGCCGTTTTCCACGTGGCGTGTGGTTGGATTTTCCTCGACGTCTTTGAAAATGAACGATTCAATCCCAGCTTTTTGCAGAGCACGAATGCCTTTTTCGACGTGACCTGCTTCCACAATGCCGGGATCGGTTACGAGCAGAACCCGCTTGCCGTCAAGTTCCGTTGTTAACTCACCTAGTTGATCGATACTGTTTTCCCCGAAAATGACGCGTGTACTAGGCTGAAAATCGAATGAACGCATGTGCTTTACTGCTTAATTTTTCTCTTTTAGATTAATCCAAAAAGGACGAACTGTTTTCAAATTGCGAAAATGCGGGTCAGTGGAGACAAATAGCTTACAACGATTACGTTCGGCGATGGCAACATGAACCGCATCCAAACCTTTTAGATTTTCTGTTTTTGCAATAAGAGTTCCATCTTCCTTAACGATTGCATTGAGTGTCATAATCTTTTCTCATACATGTTAAAACAAGTATTATTAGACAATAATCAATAATCAATAGACAATTGAAAAGCTCTTTGCCGGTACAGATGTTCAAACAAATTCCCCTCGTGCGGCTGATCCCAACTGATCGTGCTGGTCGGAATCGCGCCTAAGTTGAGGCGGTCCACGTTTGTCGCAGCTAAAATACGTTGAATGAATTTCCGGTCTTCGGTTATTGCTGTCAGTACCAAAGTGGAACCCATTTTTTCTAAGATTTCATCCTGTGGAACTTCTACCACGCTGGCAAACGGAAACAGCAGCTCCGTGTTTGCCAACGGATGCTCCGGATTCTCGCACCAGACTACGGTCGGCAGCAGAAATGTGCATCCGTCTTTCTCGACAAGTCTCGGACCGTTGCGATATTTGGCCGTGACGTCTTCCGCGCCTTCCTGACGCAGTCCGCTATCGATCAAGCTTGAGATGCGTTCAGCGACTACCGGGTTGACAAAAGCCGCCAATTGCGCCTCCGGATCAGCCATGGATCTGGCTTGAACCCGGGAAAGACGTTGCGCTACAGCTTCGGCTATTTCACGTCCGTGGGAAGGCGCCCAAACGCCGGAAGCGTTTAGGCAGGAGCGACCGCTGTTGAGTAAGATAGAGTCTACGACGGTATCCATATATTGTTGCCACTGAGCAACCTGATCTTCGGCGAAAAGAACCTTGCTCCATCCCGGACCGTGAATTTGTACGCGTGGATCTTTTTTCCAAGCTCTAACAGTGGAAACATCCCCGAACAGCATGGAGCGCCCGCTGCGCAGCAGAATTTCGTTGGCGCCCGAATGATCGGTCGGATAAAACCCGAAGGCCTCTTGCGGACAACCCGCCGCGATAAACGCCTGAATCACACGAAAAGGCGTCCACGGTTCCTGTGTACCGGGTTTTAGCACCAGCGGTACTTTCAGCGGGATGCTCGGCAGCCACAAGGAATGCACGCCCGGCGAATTGTTTGGCAAAATTGCTCCCAAAGCATCAGCGCGACAGAGGTAACTGAGCGAACGTCCGTCTTGCTCGCCCCAGCCGGTATCGAGAATGGCAAGATCGAGGCCGCGGGTCAAACCGCCCAAAACCGCCTCCATCTCATCCAGCACCAATCGAATTTTTTCCATATTGGCGCGGCAGAGGGTTTGAGGCAGGCCGGTGGTGGCAGAAAGAATTTTTACGTAGTCGTTCGGGGATTGCGTCGTGCCGTCGATAGGCAGTTCTTCATGCATAAACAAGTGTGCGGCGTTTTTGCACATCGTGAGCAGCTCGTGACCGGGAAGCGCATCCAACGCGGCCTTATTCCTCTTGGCCTGTGCAAAATCTTTGCGGATCAGTCCGCTATTGGCTTGGCTTAATTTGGCAATCGTTTCACCTGTGCGGAAGTCTTTCACGGGCAAAACGGTCAGGCTTTTGTACGGCTGACCAGCGCGCAGGATGGGAAAATGCACTTTAAAATTGATTATTGTCTATTGTTTATTGATTAATTTTTCGACTTTGAGATTCTTTTGTGCTGTTTTTCTGGATGAAATAAAGATCGATGTTAACTCCCTTGCTTCATCCAAAAGCGGCATAACCAATTCCCTTTTCAGCAAATTTTCATCAATGATAAATTCAAGCCAAAAAGCAGACTCATCAGTTTCCTCAATTACAATACTTATCTTTGAAATAAAAACATTCTTTGTTTGAGCAACACAAGTTGCTCTGTAATTTGCGGCGACGGAAGTCGAGCATCTAATTAGCTGCCCTTGAATATGCCTGCCTAATGTCGTGTTTGGCAACGCCACAGCGAGTTTAACGCATCTATGAGCAAAATTTTTAGTTCGCTTCTTTAGATCTTCAAAACCCATTAGACAATAATCAATAAACAATAGACAATTTAATATACGCCAACAACCACCGACTGTTTCAGCTCAGACAAAAGCCGCAAATTCCCTACGCCGTCCCACGGATACGGTTCGATGGGTTCGGCGCGCTCGCCCTCGTCGCGCTCCAAAAAGCGCGGCATGAAAAACTCTTTGGTGAGCGTGGTCAACATCACCCGGCCGGTTTCGCCGTAGTCCACGGGTTCTTCGGTATTTTTCGGATTCACCAATTCGAATACCGCACGTGGTGCCGGCGGGTAGTAAATAATCGCGTAATTATCCGCCGGATCGAACGGCTTGTTCACTGCCAACCCCATGAGTGTGTTGCCGTAGGTTGGCACAAAATCAATACCCGGGACCAACTCTTCACGAGCGAATCGGTGGAACTGTGCATTCATTTCCGTGCCGCCGCAAAAGATGCCTTTGATACCGGCTTTCTTCAAATTGATCTTCTCGCACAGCGCTTCCAGTA
>JBHHWX010000203.1:0-10052 GCA_046756745.1 bacterium
TGCAATCAGATCCAACTTTTTTTTGAGCATTTTGCTTAATGGCCCCGGTTCCCATTGCTGAGGGATTTCATATCGAACCTCAGTCTCGGCATAAAAATGGAGTTTATACTGGCCTACGTTACCGCGTGATTTGGCTCTGACAATAATTCTGGTTCGCGCCGCTGTTATGTGTAACTTAACTTCATCGGAAAAAACCGGCCGGTCTTTCCAGCCTGTTTCGAAATATATTTCCCGAGGACTCTCTTCTGTGCGGGCTATGTCGTACTGGTATTTGTTAACAAGAATATGCTGCAATATTCCAAAAAATTCATTGCGAAACGAAATGCCAATTGAGGTGTAGTAATTCTTCCTGCTGACGCCATTTTTACCCGAATCCGAAGAACCGGCGCAGCCGGTGTATAACATAAGCCCTAACAAAAGCGACAATGGATATAATATCGATTTGACCATGGTTTATTCCTCCTCAGTTAATTAGTGATTGAACGAAAACGTCGTTTTATGCTGTCATTGCGAGCGTTTCTCAGCGAAGCAATCCCCATCTTAGGCACGGCAGGAGATTGCTTCGGCAAAAAACGCCTCGCAATGACAAGGGGTTAGATGAGTTTTCGTTCAGAAACTAATTAAGCAAACTTAACAAGAAATTCTCTAAGAATCAAGTTTAACGAAGAAAAGGCCACCATAAATATATGATGGCCTTCTCATTACATACTTACTTGATAAGAAAATGTGAAACTATCGCCTCAGTTTCCATTCACTCGGGTCCTCGCCTGTGAAAGAGCGCAGCTTGGTAGCCGAATCCCCGGTGGTGCCGCCGTGCGAGTAAAGCGCGAGTTGCAGCGTCTCTAAATCCTTGGCCGGAACCGGGAAGTGGAGCGGGTTGCCGGTTGTGAGCTCGCCCCAGCCTCTTTTCTCCCAGTACTCACGTCCTGAAAAGGTGCCTAATAAATCTACGAGTTTTTCGTATTTCAGAACAGACCAGAGGGTCGCGCCTTTATCGTGCTGCGGTTGCAGCCCGTCGTTTATGCTGCCAACAGCTAAAGTTGCCGTTGAGGGGTAGCCGCCATCGTTTACGTGAGTTTTGTCCAGAAGCGCGGCTATTTCGGCTGTACTGCCGCCTGTATTCAGCAGCGCTTCGGCTCGCATAAAGTCCATTTCGCTGGCGCGAAAAATAACGATGTCGGTGCCATTGGCAGTCGTGGTGACCTCTTTAAAACGATCGTGGCCATAGCGGGAAAAGCCATAAGACTCACGAATAAAGGTGGTTGGACCGATTTGCAAGAATTGCGTGCCCGGATTCTGAGTCCCGTCGGGTGAAAGGGTGCCGTCCCAGATACGTTTGTCTGTCGTCTGAAAGATGAACTCATCCCGGTCTCCAAGACTTGCATCGAGCCAGCTCTGGTAATCATCTCCTGCATCTGACGGACCGATCAGTTTATAGTCGACGCGCTGCCAGACGTTCCACTGGCTGGAATACCAATGCGTCCCGCTAAACCAAGCGGAACCGCGGCCATCGCCGTCACCAAGGATTGCGAAATCTTCGGTGATCCCTTGGTCTAAATGCGACAAAACAGAACTCCAGTTGACGTTTGAACGGGCGGTTCTATCGCGCGGCACCAGAACCATATATCGTGCAATAAAAGAGTGTGCGATTTGCGCTAATTCCGCACTAGTGTAGGCTTTGCCATTGATCCATGTATCTGGCAAAGTAAAATCGTTGGCATTGAAAATGGCAATCGCGGCCTCTAACTGCTGGATAGCCGCCGACATGACCTCGGTATAAGGTTGAAGCTGCAGTTCGACTGTATTGAGGTCGACCGATTCATCCAGAATAAACCCTTGGTCGAACATGAGGGCTAACCAGCCGTGCGAGAGTCCTTGCACCAATTTCCCGAAACCGATAGCGCGTTGGTTGTCGTCGCCTAAACTCACATTGCCGGCCTCGAGATTTCGAATGCCATCACTGGCGGCAGAAATGGCCCCGTACAAATCGAACCAAGGTTGTTCCACAACGCCGGCGAGGTTCGAGGATGCAGTATTGGGGAATTCTACTCGCGGCTCCTCAGAGAGCCGGCCCATCCCAAAGTTTCCCCATCCACATGTATAGGTATCCGCAGGCATGGCAAGGGACATATTGGGGGTCGAGCTTTGAATACCGTCGAACCAGCTTAAAAACGAACCCGAGATCAGCGCCTCGATATCGCTCGGCGTGGCCAGAGCCCGGGCTTCATCGGGCTGATTCAGGTTCGTCACGTCGAGATCCTGACAGCCCAAGATCAGCATCGCTATCATCAGTAATGCGACCAGACTGTTTGATATTATCTTTTTCATAATTCCTCCATAGTTTATGCTACGCACGTTGAAAGTACATGGCAAATTTCATAAATCGAGGATCGGAACACCGTCCCTCAAGAGTCAAACGATTTGTTGCTTAAAGCTCGATCTCGAGAACCCCCGTGAAGGTTCTGAAATTCGGATAATTAAAAGCGTCGAATCGTGCGACTGCAGCAGAACCGCCGTCCGTACGGCCACCCCGGATGCCGACTTCGGGATCCGTTCCTCTATCATAGTTGTCTAAGGAAAACAAGTTGCGGCCGACAATACCAAAACTGACTTTCTGCAATATCCCGCCAAAAAGGCCTTTCAGTTGATTTCGATTAAAACTGTACATGACCGACAACTCGCGCAGCTTGACAAAGCTGCCGTCAAATACAAAATTGTTGCCGTGATCTTGCGACGTACGGTAGTAACGTATGGGTTTTTTGAGTCCGTCCGGTTTGCCGGTTTGATCGACAACCGCTGATCTTGCTTCTATGCCATAGCCCCACTGTTCTGTCAGGCTGTAGACATCGCCGCCTACTTGTGCATCGAGCAGACCATAGACGCTGAACCCTTTCCAGTCAAAGTTGGTGAAAAAGCTCCAGTTGAAGTCGGGTACGGTGCTGCCTACGATGAATTGATTTGTGCCTTCTTCATCTTCGAACGGAACGACCATCCCCCATTCATAGATGTCGCCATTAGACAGCGTGGTTTCGGTGCCCCAGAGTTGCTTACTGATACCGTCCCGGAAGGTGTTGCCGTCGCCAACCCAGACCACCCAGCCTTCGTCGTTGACGTCAAACTGGCTGAGCTCATCCTGGGTGATACCTTGCGGCAGTAAATCCTGAACATCCTGAACATAACGCGTTCCGAAAATCGCGCCAAAGTCTGCGCCTTCCTCGATACGAAAAATATCCGGGCCTTGAAAAGGAGGACCCCAGTTGTAGGCAGGCACATTCAGCTCTGAAATGGTTTGACGTGTGCGGTCGAGGTTAAAACCTAAGGATAAAGACATGTCTCTGGTTTGCAGCAGCGCACCCTGCAAGCTGATCTCCCAGGTACTCGTTTCCAGAGTTGCGGCGTTTCGCCACTGAGTTGTATAGCCCTGGTAAGAGGCCAACGGCACCTCGAGTAATTGATCTTCGACGGTACTTTCGGCGCGGGTGAGCTCTAAGGAGAACTTATTCAGGAAGGTCATGTCTATGCCAATTTCGAACTCTTTTGCAAACTCGGGTTTCAGGTTCCTGTTGCCGAGTGTGGATTTTGAAACTTGGCCCTGGCTGACACTCCAGGTTTCAAAGCGGGCAAAGAAATTGGGACGCCCGCCGGCAGTGCCGTAAGATCCTCGAATCTTGAATTCCTGAATTTTATCTGTGAACCACCACGGTTCTTGGGAAAGGCGGTACGCGCCGCTTCCGCGGAAGTAGGTTTGCCATCTCTCGTCCGGGCCAAACAACGAGCTGCCGTCCCGGCGGACCAGAAAGTCTGCAATATAGCGGTCCTTATAGTCCAACCCCGTGATCACGGAAAACCCTTCAGACCGAACTTCCGTTTGTAAGGAATTGATATTTGTCTTCAGAGGATTGGCAACGTTCAGATCGCGCACACCTCTCACGATAAAGTCGTTGCCTTCTACAAAGGTATTCTGCAATTCCGACTTCTCGAAAAGCCCTCTCGCTTTCGTTCTAATCGTAAGCTCGTTATTGAGGAAGGAACGTTGAAAAGCCGCCGTCACGCTGCCGTTAATGGCTTCATCAAAGGACGGGAACTTGGTGAACTGCCCCAGGGCGATTTCGGTATCAAATGGATCTTGGTAACCCACATGGTTGAAAAGGTTGAACTCCCGGTTTGAACGGTCATAACTGAAGTTGGCATCTATTTTGAACCAATCAACCGGTTGATAAGTCGCAGTCGCGCCGCCCATAAAGCGAGTGCTGTTGTTTTCGCGAATTCGCTCTGTGGTTTCGTAAATAGGATTATCTCTGGGGGCGTAAGGATCCGGTTCAATGAAAAGTTCACCCCCAATGTCCAGCGGGATGCCATTGGGGAACCCGGTCTGGGCATTGTATATTGACGTGAGCGTTCCTACCGGCAGATGCCTAGCCCTTAAATCGGCATCCGCGGCTATAAAAGCAAGACCGAAGAAGGTAGACCCAGAACCCGTTGAAACATCGTCTCGAGCGACGTTGCTGAAAAACCCGCTGACCGTGATGCTCAAGTCTTTGCGAAACTTATGATCGACAGCCAGACGGACTGTTTGACGCTCATAGCCTTTCAGCCCTTCGACAATACCATCCTCTTTGCGATTGCTGAGGGAGATACTGAAATTGGTGTTTTCCATGTTGCGACTCATGGACACGGAATTGCTGACAAAGGTGCCTGGATCGAAAAACTGGTTAAAGTTATCGATAAACTTGCCCTCTATGCGTTGCAAACCCACAGGCTGACCGGTTGCCGGGTCCAGCACGGGATTGAGATTCTCGTCGACAACGACGTCACCGGTGGAAATCCACTTGTATGGCTTGTCTGAGAAAAACATCTGACCCACTCTTTGCGGGTCGGGATTATCCGGATCATAGTTACCCGTGTACCGGTCTCCAACCCGTACGCCGCCTAAGCGAGGATCGATAAAGTTGCCTTGTCCATCAATAAAGTCACCGGGCGTGACTCTTACACCGTTGGCGTCGGTATAGTCGTCAGTCCCTTCATGAATCCGGAACCAGTGGCTTCTGTTCAAAGGATAGTCTTTAATGTTATCATTAAAGCCAAACTCGTTGCGTATTCGAATTCTGGTTTGATTTAAGGCCAGGCCTCTACCGCGGCTCGTGGTAATGTTGACCACGCCGTTGGCTGCTCGAGACCCGTACAGGGAAGCCCCGGCTGCGCCCTTGACCACTTCGATGCTTTCTATATCTTCGGCGTTAATATCAGAAAGCGGGCTGCCGGCAACCGAGGGGTCGATAATGACGCCATCGACGATGTAAAGCGGATCCTGAGACCTGCCGTTAGCATTGATGCTGGTTGGCGCTCTTAACAGAACCGAGGCGTCCGTTCCCGGTTCACCGCTTCCTCTGACGATACGAACGCCAGCTATTTTACCGCGCAGCGAGGCCTCAACAGAACGGGCCGGTACTCTTTCAAGAGCTTCTTGGCTCACTCTTCCAACGCTAAAAGCCAGCTTTGCTCTGGGCGTTTCATCGACAACGCCGGTCACGATGATCGCGTCCATTTGCAGCGCATCCACCGCCAGCGAAAAGTTCATCGAGTGGGACCCAGGCGTCAAGGTGATTTTTTCAACCTTGGTACGGTAGCCAATGAATCTGGCCTCGAGGGATACTTGCTGGCCCCGCACAGCGGATGCCGGAACAGTAAATTTATATTCGCCGTTTATATCTGTAGCCGCTCCCAACTGGGTTAGCTGGATCAAGACGTTGGCTCCGGGCAGCGATTCACCGGCTTCATCTGTTATCTTGCCCGAGATGACCGCTTCTTGTGCCCAAGAAGCGCACGGAACAAGTACGAGACAAAGTAAGAATGTAAAAAATATCTTGGATCGCATAGTCTGTCCTCCGTTTTTATGAATAGATTAGACATCTAACTAACTTGATTAATGCTCAACCTGTAGAACCCTAATTTGTCACCTCCTTTTACATGTTTTATGATTGTGTTTTAAAAGTAATAATTTGAATATAATTTCCGCACCAAAAGTTGAACTTCACCCTGGGTGCAGTCATGACCCACAACGTTGATGGAAAATCTCTTCAGGAGTAAAATATGAATGGCGAAAATTGTGGAAATGCTGACTATATCTCGCATAATAAAGACATCTTATTACTCAGAATAAAAAGAAATAGATAGATGAAAACTAAGAAGTGAAAGCCCCAAAATTGTTTTTGATTAAATAAAGGCATCTCGCCGTACCGCAATTTTTGTGCCGCAGTTAAGGTGAAAATAACATAATTGTAATTAAAACAGGGAAATAAAGTAGGTCTCAAATTTTGTGCAGAACATGGATCGTGCAAAAGATTGCATCGTTCGTTGCATAATCTTGCACATTTAAGATAATATTATTTGTGTCCTATTTTTGTTGACTAAGTTTCTTACTTTTTACTATATTCACCTCATGCTAAAGGAAAGAATTTACTTCATCAGTGTCATCTCTGTCATGAGCGCTTTCACCGGGTGCACACCCGATGACGATCAGTCTGAGGAATCCCGGTCAGAAACAGCGGTTCAGCTCACAGACATTACAGAACAAGTTGGGCTGAACTTTGTGCACGATCCCGGGGTCGACAGCAGCTATTTTATGCCTGAGTGTCTGGGCTCGGGAGGAGCGTTCTTTGACTACGATAACGACG
This sequence comes from bacterium, assembly GCA_046756745.1. Taxonomy (GTDB): domain Bacteria; phylum Zhuqueibacterota; class Zhuqueibacteria; order Oceanimicrobiales; family Oceanimicrobiaceae; genus JBHHWX01. The sequence continues at coordinate 6,675 of JBHHWX010000203.1, forward strand.
GCGATCTCGACATTTACTTGATCAATTCCGGCCCCCATAGCAAAAAAGGCCTGAGCCAGCCGCCGTCGCCGAACCGCCTCTTCCGGCAAGAAGAGGACGGCGCGTTCTCGGACGTTACCGAAACATCCGGTTTAGGCGATACTGGGTACGGCATGGGCGTTGCGATCGGCGACTTTGATAACGATGGCGACCGAGACGTCTACATTTCAAATTACGGCCCGGATGAGCTTTATCGCAACAACGGGGATGGAACTTTTTCAAATATCACCAAGCAAGCCGGAATTGATAATCCTTACTGGGGGTGTTCCGTTACTTTTTTTGATTACAATCTCGATGACTATCTGGATATTTACGTGACAAATTACGTCTCTTTCGATCCAAATTCTGTCTGCCTCGACCGGGCGGGCCGGCCGGACTACTGCGGCCCGGATGGCGTCCCCGGGGTTTCGGATGTGCTGTTTCGCAACCGGGGCGACGGCACATTTGTCGATGTCTCCACAGAGTCCAATATTGCCGGTATCGCTTCAAAAGGGCTCGGAGTGGTGAGCGCTGATTTTAATGGCGATGCATTGCCGGACCTTTATGTCGCCAACGACCGGCAGCCCAACCAGCTTTGGCTCAATCAGGGCGACGGTACATTTCAGGACCAGGCGCTCATGTTGGGAGCGGCTTTGAACGAGATGGGGCGTCCGGAGTCCGGTATGGGCGTTGCTCTCGGCGACGCCGATAACGACGGCGATCTCGATTTGTTTATCACCCATTGGCGCACGGAAAGCAACACTTTTTATCGATTTATAGGAGATTATGGTTACCTGGATAACTCGGTCGCCGTAGGCTTAGCCGGGCAAAGCCTGCCGTACACCGGCTTTGGCACGGGATTTTTTGATTACGACAACGACGGCGATCTCGATCTCGCCGTTGCCAATGGCAGAGTAACCCGTGGCCCTCTTTTGACAGATAACGACGTGGAAGGATATTGGGCCGAGTACACTGAGCCGAATTTTTTGTTTGAAAACGATGCGAACGGCCGGTTTAATGTGGTGCCGGCGGCGACAACCCGTTTCAGCCGTGCGATAGAAAACAGTCGTGGGTTGGCATTTGGTGATGTGGACAATGACGGCGACGTCGATTTACTCGTCGCTAACGAAGGCGGGAGTGTGCGCTTATTTCGAAACGATGTGAAAAGCAAAGGCCATTGGCTGATTGTGCAGGCAGTTGATGCCAGCATTCAACGGGACGCCATCGGGGCGAACGTCACCGTTATTATGGGAGAGAAGCGATTAAGTCGTCTCGTTACGTCGGGATATAGCTACCTCTCAAGCAACGACCCACGCGCCCATTTTGGTTTAGGCGAAGCTACTGCAGTAGACCAAATTGAAGTTCTCTGGCCGGGCGGTGACAAAGAAATTTTTTCCGGCGTCACGTCTGACCAAATTATTACACTGAGGAAAGGCGAATCCAAAAGTATAAAATGAACAAAAGGCTATAAAGATAAAGGAACACGGGGATGCAACGGATTGACCCAGCGAGCCGAACTGCAAAATTTCAAAATATGCTAAAAAAATCAGCCACGGATGCACACGGATAAAATGAATGTTGAATATGAAGTAAATATTGTTCATTTATTAACAAAATCCGTGTTTCAGCAGTGTGAATCCGTGGCTAAAATAGTGTTTGCTAAAAAAACACAATGTTGTCGGTTTGTTGTACGGATTTTTGTACAAACGGAGGGACGGTGCTACTAAAGAAAATGTTGTTCGGCTTCTTGGCGGTCGGCCTTTTAGGTCTCGCTCTTTTTTTGGGGGTCCGGTTTTTTTTGAATGCTGATTCGGGATTGGAAAACTTGCCAAACCCTAACTTGACCGGCATAGAAAAACAAGTAGTAGAAAAAATTCATACGAGTCGCTTACAAGTAGAAAAGGAACCGGATTCTGCGCAAGCGTGGGCCAATTTAGCGATGGTGTTGGACATACACGGTTTCGAGGCCGAGTCCATTCCTTGCTACAAACAAGCCTTGAAGTTAAGCCCGGACCGGTTTGACTGGTCTTATTATATCGCCACCGCCCTGAGTGAAACAGGTTCTTTGGAAACCTTTGAGTGGTTCAAGCGTTGCCAAGTTCTCAGACCCGACTACGCACCGCTGTATACCGTTTATGCCCGGGCGCTTTACAAGGCCGGCCGGCTCGAAGACGCGGCTCAAGCTTTTCAGCGAGCGCTTGCACTTGACAAAAATTTATCACTTGCCTATTTAGGTCTGGGAAAAATATCTCTTTCCCAAAACGATTTGCAAAAAAGCCTGACGTTTTTGTTGCAAGCTGTGGAAACCGAGCCCCGGCATCGAGAAGCGCATGGTGTATTAGCCGAAGTCTATCGTCGGCTTAACAAGCCCGACGAAGCGGCTAAAGAATTACAACTCGCCCAGCGCCTCCCTAAGATAATCCCGCTGGAAGATCCCGTGTACAATGAGCTCATTATGCAAGGTGTTAGCACTTTTTGGTACCGGGAACGCGGGCTCTACTATCAAGGAAGAGGTCTCATACAGGAGGCAATTCAAGAGCACAGCATGGCTTTGCAGTATAAACCCGACCCGGTAGGCTATAATTATATTGCGAATCTGGCGCGAGGAATCAATCGCTTCGACGAGGCGATTTCCTATTACCGTACCGCTATTACCTTGGCGCCTAATTATCTTACTGCTTATGTTAATTTGGGACAATTAGTCTTTGAAATGGGCCGGATCGAGGAAGCCGAAATGTGGGTGGAAAAGTCACTTCGCCTCGATCCACGTTTCCCGGACGCCTATCTGAGCCTCGGAACCTTTTACATGGAAACGAACCGTGATGCTGAAGCTATTGCGACCTTTCGGAGAGGACTCAATTTTACACCAGGCTTCATGCCCATCGCGCTTCGTTTGGCCTGGCTGCTCTCCACAACCCCAGACGCCAAGTTGCGCGATGGCGAGGAAGCCGTTCGGCTGGCGAAACCGGTTAATGAAAGACTCAAGAGTCAGGATGCCAAAACTTTGGATGTGCTGTCTGTGGCCTATGCTGAAACAGGCCGTTTTGCGCTGGCAGTTAAAACAGCGCAGAAAGCGTATGAATTAGCGCTCTCCGGTCAACAGAAGGAATTAGCTGATGAAATTCACTCCCGCCTGGCGCTTTTTCAAACTGATCAGCCCTACCGTCGCCAAGACGCCGTGAAAACATTTTGAAGAACACCTGCTTACTTAGTGTTTGAACGAAAATTCGCTTTTTCTTGTCATTCCGGCAATCTTCAAGCCGGAATCCACTTGCTCTCACGTAGAAGATTGTCGCTTACAATCTGTGGGAATGACCGCACCTGGCAGTTTTCGTTCATACACTATTCTAGTATAATTAG
>JBHHWX010000204.1:0-10046 GCA_046756745.1 bacterium
ATCATCTCTTCCCGAAGGCCTCCTGGCCGAGGGTGAATTCCTTCTTGGCTCGGCGTGACGCCTTCGCGAAGAGATTTTTAAATCGCGCATTTTTCGAGTTTTCGTTCAGACACTAATTAGGAGCTAAGCCGAAAAGACTCTTTTCTTAGTGAAGGCGACCCCGCCGAGCGGGTTTATTCCGACTCTGTGCCCCACCTCCCCCGGCGAGACGTCTTCGGGAAGTGGTTTTGGACTTTTCGGCCAAGCTTCTACAGAGAGCTACTCATTAGGTAGAATATCAAAAACCACCTTAGAGGTTTTCCCTGGCTCAACCTTGACTTCTTTTTCCAGCGTGCCTAAGGCCTCGTGCCAAGCCTCTATTTTATACGTCCCGGCCGGAACGTTGGAAATCGTAAAACTGCCGTTTTCATCAGTCACGCTATGGTAGGGGTGATCCATAACAGCGACATAAGCGCTCATGTGGCCATGCACATCACATTTGAAAAGATACATCCCGGTCCCCTTATCCAATTTCTGCTTTATCTTTTTGAGAAACTTTGGCTGTGCTTTGTTAAAAACCGTATTTTTCGGAGCGACCTCGCTAAAATAGGCGTGAACGTTATGTAAAATACCATCACTGTTGAGTATTTCAAGGGTTGTACCTGGGGGGACGACCTGAACATGAGGAACATAGCTGCACTTGTTTTGATCCAACTTGGCTACAGACCCGTTCGCGGCCGTGGATGAGCCGGTAACATTTGGTACAGACACGACAACGTTTTTCAATCCATGATTTTCTTCAGAGACAACAAATAGCTCATCGTACTGAAAAGCGCCGCAAATGACTTGATCTTTGGTAATCGTAATCTTCTCACGTTCCGGATATACCTCCGGAAACTTGACAACACCGGTAATCGTGCCGCTCGCAAGGGGGGTTTTCGCCTCAGGTTTTGGTTCACTTTGTTTCAATCCGACTTGCGTCAGAAAAGTCAGAGAAAATAAGGACACCATTAAAAACAAATTTCTTATCCTGTTCTTTTTCAACACTTATCAACTCCTTTTTTTATTTGAATCGCCATTTACGCCGTTTTGGAGCAAAAGACTGTAGGTAGGCATACAGATCGTCAAACTCAGATTCATCTATATGATTTGCATAATCGGGACAGAAGAAAGGCGGTTTGTTTTTGTTAGGATCGAGCACTTTTGGAAAGCTTTTCTTCGTGAGCCGGGCAAAAAGTTCTTTTTGAGTGTAGTTAGCAGCCGCTGTTTTCAAAGCCGGCATCATTTCATCAGGAGCCATATTGGGGTTCTTTATGCCACCACTGCCGTTCTCACCATGACAAGACCAACAGGCGAACCTTTTAAAAACGAGCTCTCCTCTCTCTTTGCTGCTATTGCCAAGGAAAAAGTTCGTGCGAAATTCCCATCGCTGAGAGTCCTCATTTTCCTGACCCTCTTTCGTATGCAAATACGCGGCTAATGCCTCCACGCCCTTTTTAGGAATATGAAAATTGGGCATGAAGGTGTCGGGTTTGAACCCAGGCGGATCCGTGAGCCAAACTTGTTCCCAAGTCTCCGTTTTCCTCATACCGATCCAGGTCAGGTCCGGTCCGACAAATCGGCCCTCCGCTCCGACCCGGTGACAAGCTTGACAATCGTAATCTTTGAAAAGCATCTCCCCTTTCTCGGCAGACGAAAGATCCTTAGCTAATATCTCATCGGTTTTTAAATTCCTTTTCATGTTTGTCAAATAGCCCACAACCGTCTCGAGTTGTTCCGGTGAAAAATCAAAACTCGGCATCTTGGTTCCGGGTTTGACGAGCTGTGGGTCTGCAAGCCAGCGTTTTAGCCACTCTTGAGACCGGCGGTTTCCCACCTGATTTAAAATCGGGCCGACGGTTCCGCCGCGCTCCGCGATAGTGTGACAACTGTTACATTGATACGTTTTCACGATATCGCTGTTTAGGAATGCCGCTTGCGGCGTCCCGCTCCAATCTGTTTCCTCATTGGACCTGTTGCGGGAAAGCGCCAAAATCGGTAAAATCAGTAAAATAATGAGTAATATCGAATAGGATTTCATGTTCAATCGATTGTGATTAAAGTGAATAGAAGTAAAATCGAGTTAATAAAAAGAACGCGGTGAACATCACAAAATCGATTCAATTCACCGCGTTTCGGGAAACTATAAAATTAGTTCTTTTTGCCCATCTTGCCCATCATTTTTTTCATCATCTCAGGCATGGCGCCCACAGACACCTTGTCGTCGTTGCTTAAGGAAGCGACGTAAGCTGTCAAAGCTCGGGCTTCTTTGCTCGTTTTATCAAGAGGTTGTGCCATCATGAACATCATGATGCAGTTATTTTGCATGTCAGTAAGATCGATAACGGCATCGTTCGGAACCTTGAATTTCGGAAAAGTCGCTGCTGCGCCCACAAGTGTTGGAACGGGCAGCTTGTACGGTTTTCCGGTTAATTCACTGGCCATTGGCGTTTCAACCTCACCGCCGGTCGTCCCCCCGCCTGGATGACAACTTGCGCAAGCTTGACCGTTTGCGCTCAGCGCTTTCGGATCATTAAAAAGCTTCTTACCAAATTCCAATGTCTCACCCTGGGTCTTCTTCAAAGCCATGGGCAGCTTTTTCATCATAGCATCCATGTTAGCCATGTATTTATCCATGTTCTTCATGGCGCCGTTCTTCATCATCATTTTCTGCTCTTTGGTGAGCATCTTGGGCACATGTTTTTTCTCCTGAGCGTCAAGATTGACAATAGCAAAGACAAAGACAAAAATTGAAACAACAACTGATAACCCTTTCAAAATCTTAGATCCTTTCATAAGAACCTCTCCCAATTAATAAGTGGTTTAAAATGGTTTTAATGAATATTACAGCAAAAACAAGACTTGGGAATCCACCTCCTTTCTACAGAAATGACGTTAGAAAACTCTGTCACGGTTAAGGCTATAGACTATACATATAGAAGGTAACACGCATTTATATAGAAATATTTCTCAATGCCGTATTTTTTATATTTTTTGTCACTATTCAGGCGTGAGAAGCTTCGGAGTGCAAAACTTTAGTTTTGCACTGTTTCAACGAAAGTCGCAACGCTAAAGCGTTGCACTCCAAGACCAAAACTGAATGGTTACTATTTTTTCATGAATGATGCTGGTGGGCCAACCTCATGTATATTCTTTTTGAACAACCTTGCGGATTTGACTCGTTAGCGACTTAATTACAGCTCGGGTAATCTCGATATGATCTTCTATTAACTCGTAAAATTCTTCACTATTGATTTTCAAAACGTGCGTATGCTGTAGCGCAAGTGCCGTAAACTCTCTGGGCTCGTTGTCTAAGAGCGCTAAATCCCCGAAATTTCCTTGAGACTGAACCCGCCTTATTTCATTGCCGCCTTTTAAGAGTCTGACCTCACCATTGATAACAAAAAACAGGGATGTCCCTTTATCGATTTCCTCGAAAATAGTTTCCCCCTTTTCAAACTCCATTTCTTCCGTAATCGCCGCTATACGAGCTAAATCTTCCGTTTTGGTTTGAGAAAATATTTCAATGCCTTGCAGAAAAACAGCCTTTTCAACGACTGTTAAAAAATGTTCTGTCTCTTGATATAACGATTTTTGCATATCTCATTCGATTAGTTTAAAATACCGTTCAGCGGTCTCCCTCAACATTAATTCGCTGGAATTCAATCGTTTTCTAACTTTCGCCTCAAATCCATGAATCCTCTCACGACCTAAACTATAAACAGTGCATACCTCCAACCAGAGATCACCGTCTTGCAGCAAAGCCAACAAAGCGTCGTCTCTGGTGAATTTTTGCAAATTAAACAAAGTCCGACCCTGTCGAATTTTATGATTTAAGGGTATATCGTCTATAATGGGCAGCAGTGGAATCATGAGATCACCAGGGAGGATATTGTCTAAATATTCAAGCGCATTCGCCTGTTCCTCCGTGTCGCCCTGTGTCAAAAAATAATAGGCATTATTAATCTCTTTATGAGAATAAAGTAAAGCCAGTATCCGAAAAATTCTATCGAGCCCTTCGTCCAATTTCTCTTGTAAAGCTACGTACAAAATATCATCGACATCACGGACATCGAGCGCACCACGCTCTCTTCGCCCATAAACATGGAAAACGTTCAACTTCCAATAATAATCACGAATCTCCCCCAACAAAACATCGCGGATTTTTTCTGAATCGAGCTCCCAATCAGGACACGACTTTACAATGTTATTCAATGCTTTAATGACCTCATAGCGAATGGTGGTATTATACTGGTCCAGATTTTCGATAAGTTCTTCCCAACTCTCTTCAGTTTGAATGCGATAAAACACCTGTGGGATATTTTTTTTTATTTGAAGGCTGGTTTCTTTATCCGCAAGGACTTTTTTTAACAAAGGCAATATCTTATTACCATAATTGGCGAGAGCGCCCCTGGCATATTTTCGCAACCGTGGATGTCCGAGTTTCTTAATCAATGTTGCAATAAATTCATTGTGTAAAGCTTTTCCTGCACTGTCTATAGCAACCTGTTGGACTGTAATAGAGGCGTCATTCAAAAGTGGGGTTAATTTCTTGTGTAAACCAAATCTGCCATCCACAATACCTAGAACCCGGGCGGCCTCCATACGGTGGTTCTCCCCGTTTCCGGAGTTATCGGTGAGCATCTTATCTAATACGGTCATTCCCTCTCGGGTAAGTTTTCCCGTATGATTTATCATAGAAGCCAACATGGCCCCTTTAATCCGAGGATCCGGATCCACCAAAAACTCGGAAATACGATCATCCGGACAGGTTTTGCAATAAGCCCAGACAAAATGGATGGCTTCGCTTCTGACTTCGATGCTATCATCAGACATCAAAGGCATGATAGCCCTTACCATTTCACTTCGGCCACTGTTGAATAAAATCCTCAATGATTGGGCTCGAATTTGGGCGTCAGAATGATTCAGCAAACGCATGAGAGATTCTTCTATTTCACCGGAAGGCACCAATTCTAATAAACTTAAAGAATAGAGGACTTTTTGAGAATCCTTACTGTTCAGTCCTTTGATAAGTGTCTTGACCGTCTCAGCATCCAATGTTTCGATGACTCGTTCTTCAATATCCACATCCCTACGAATCAGAAGTCTTTTGATAGAAGTAATATATTCCTTGCGCAAAGTAGCAGTCGTTGCCATCCAAGCGACCAGAACGATGAGAGCAATGATACTGAGCTTTTCAACACTCATCGGGAAGATGAGAATTAAGCAACCGGCCGCAGCACCGGCAAAACGATTGACAAATATATCGATGAACAGTTTCGCTTTGACCCGAATCTGCGATGGAACAGGTAAAAAAAGAAGCTCTCGTGCAGATTGAACTAAGGAGTAATGAAGTGTTTTATCAGTAATTTTTAGGAATGAGGCGAGTAATAATGTTGGGAAAAGCATAAAACCTGCCGACCCCAAAGAAAGAATGAGCGGCATTAAAATCAGAGCAACCCCGATTCCATATTTCTTTAAGATCCTGCTTGTCAAGAAAAACTGTAAGAGAAGAGAAATCACGTTGAGTATAGCAAAGAATTTTCCAAAAAATTCGGTCTTTGCCATTTTTGTTGAAAATGTGCTTCCAACCATAACATTAAACTGATAATCGATGAGAGTAGAAACGATGACTGCTAAAATCACCATAACCCCAAGCTGTCTAAGGTGCCGGTAATAAAATCTCCAATCCGTTGATGTCTCAGCTTCGCTCTTTTTCTTTGTCACAGGCGGCGAAATGCCCTTAACCGAACCTTTGTTAGGGGCCAATCTTGCAATGAGCTGTACCACAGCAATGCTCGCCAAAAGAGTGAAGGCTGCAATCAACAAAACATCTTCAGTGCTGAAAAAATGTGTCACAGAAAGGTTTGCAGTCATCCCGCCGGCAATACCGCCTAGCGTGCCGACGGCTAAGATAAATCCAAATAGACGCTTCCCTTCTCTCGGGTTAAAAAATTCGTTTGCAAAAGACCAAAAGTGAGCAACTAACAAATAATTGAAAAAAATTATCCATATATAAAAAACAGCGGGAACCCATCTATCCGGCAGTTTAACTAACCACCAAAAAATGACCAGATTCAGCAAAAGGAATCCTAACGTAGTCGTCATAAACGCAGTCCGATTCAAAAAAGTAGACAACTTTGAATCGATGAGAACCAAAATGCCTGTAAAGGCAGCGGTGGCAATATACATATAGGGTAATTTGGATACTCCAAACTCGGAGAGAAAAAGAGAATTTCGAACCGGTTTCACAACGGTGATGGCGAAAATAACCAGAAAAAAGAAAAAAGCCATCAAAAGCGTCTTTCTGAGCTCGCCTTCCCGGATCTCAACAACCCCATGAAGTACCTTGTTCGCTGTTGTGTAAATTGTGTTTAATTGGGATTTCAAGGGTGTTATCCTTTTCTATTCGAAACAAACTCTCTCTAAATGAAATTCCAAGTGATATAGAAAAGAAAAACCCTTGAAGCCAAGATGACCTCAAGGGTTGCGTGGATAAATGTGGCTGTCTCAGATAAGGGCGGACTTATAGCAATCGATAATCCTTTACTTGGATATAACGTGAGTTTGCAAACATAACCCCGGAGACATGTGCTCTTCTGAGCAATAATTTGGGATTGTAAAACAATTCCCCGTGCACATCTGTCTGCAAAAACGTCCATATGGTGTTGTCCTCGGCTCTCATTCCAGGCCTGTGTCGATATTTATCATGGACGACCCCTTTCCTATTTTGAGACAAGAATTCGCAATCCAGACAAATAATCTCGCCTTCTAACTCTCCGATTTGGGTCGCTTCAGTTTGGTTCGTCTCTACACCAAACTCAGTAGAAGTTTGCAAAAGCTGAAACGTCGGCAGGACAATCAGAGATGCAATCACGGCAATTGCAAACGATGCGGCAACCGGTCTGTATTCAAACATTAGATTTATCAACCTCCAAAAGCCAGGGGGCTGGCCCTGACGTATCAATTGCCGTCTAACACGAGTTTGTAAATAGGCCGGAGCTTTGATTCGTGGAAGTTTTTCGGTGAGCAATCTCTTAATATTCTTTTCCGCCTCATACTGTCCCTGACAGTCCGGACATGCATTCAGATGTTTGGCGACGGCTTCGGACTGATTTTCGGAGAGTTCTCCGTCAATATAGCCGGCGATTTTGACAATAAATTTTTTACACTTCGTTTCCATTTTTAATAAAGCCTCCAAAAATAACTGACGTCAAATTTAGTTTACCCAGGTTGTTTATGATTTATAATACCGCTTTCGATAGCATAATCCAGAAGCATTTCCTGTAGTCGTTTTCTGGCTCTGGAGAGTCTCGACATGACTGTCCCCATAGGACAGCCGATAATTTTAGAAATTTCCTTATAAGAGAATAATTCGACATCGGCTAACATCACGATGGTTCTGAACTCATCTGGCAACTGGTCCAAAGCCTCCATTATCTGATCGTCAAATAAAGCATCATAATTTTTTTTGTCAGATTTTATAAGAGGTAGACCGACATATTTTTCGTCAGAATCAATAAACTGGGACACACGAACCTTATCAAATTCAACATGAAGAGGCTGTTTGCTTTTTTTTCTGTATTGATTGATGAAAGTATTCGTTAAAATTTTAAAAATCCAAGCCTTGAAATTGCTCCCCTCTTGAAATTTATGAAAAAATCTGAAAGCTCTGACGTAGACATCTTGAACCAAATCTTCTGCATCGAGCTCATTTTTAGTCATTCTCAGAGCTGTATGATAAAGAGAGTCCATATATGGAAAAGCTAAAACCTCAAACTCTCTCCTTTTATTCTCGTTGGCAGTCGTCGTACTATCCATAAAATTGCCGATTCTTCACCGTCTTAGTCGAACTGTGAAGAAAATATTAAATGATTACTTGTAATGAACAAGTTGTGATAGATATCTATTCCCGTAACTATAAGTCCGTTTCATCTTTCCATCGTATTAGTCGCCACTTGGAGTCGGCGTCGGTGCGTTGAAAAGTAAAAATGGCCGTCCCCGATACGATAAAATTGATATCAGAACCTAACAAATTTAGATTAAATCTCACAAATCTCTTCTCTGTATCGCCGTCACGTTCAGTAAAAAGCGTATTCAAAAATTTAAGATCGACGACGTCAAATGTCCTGAATAATTTCCCGGTTGTTTTTAAATCGGTATCTCTGCCCCAGGTCATGAGGCTGCCACTGGGACCCAAATTGGTATCAAAATATTCAAAGATAAAAGACTCAGCGAGGATATCGCTGTAAATCAAAGAATCCTTGAAGGTATAGGCGATTTCGAAATTGTGAAGCACTTCATCGGGTGACTTTTGCTCGCTAATGACGCTTGACAGATCTTGTCCTTCATCCAATGCGGGAGCAAAAGGATTAAAGCAGTCGGATAAAAGGCAAAACAGCGAGAGGATGAGTAAACAAGAGAAACGTCTTGCAAACAAAATGTATCTCAGAGATAAAAAAAGCGGCGCCAAGCATCGCACCGCTTTTTTGAATTCTTATTCGTGAAGTCTATTTTAGCTTAAAGATGACCGGTATTGCAACCCATACTTTCACAGGTTTATCTCTTTGTAAAGCCGGTTTCCATTTGACACTTCTGATGGCTTTCACGGCAGCGTCATCGCAGCCACTGTGTCCGAGGGATTTAAGAATTTTCGTTCGCTCAACGATACCCTTTTCAGACACTAAAACGTGTACGATAACTTTGCCCTCGATACCGGCCTTGCGAGCAATCTCCGGATATCGTAAAGCGCGTTGAATGGATCCAAAACCGCCGATTGGTTTCGGCTCTTCGTCGTACGCGACAAAAATGTTGACTTCGTCGTCCTCTGCCGGCGGCGGAGGCGGTTCAGGAATATCCGACAAATCGAGATCCGTGGTTTCTATGGTGAGATCTTCCGGGACGTCTTCGCTTTCTGTAGGAATTGGAACCGATGGCTTAGGAGGCGGCGGCGGTTTTTTGAACTGCTCAGTAGGCGGAATATCAGCAACTTCGATCTGAATTTCTTTTGCTTCAGCTTCCGCCGTCTCCACATCGAATGCACGCATGGCCTGAAAAACTATGATCATGATAACCAAAGAAGAGATCATGCAAATCTCAAATACCTTGCGGTACATAAGTTTCAAATTAGCTTCAGGATTCTTTCTCATAGCATTACCTCACTCAAGTTTGGCAGCGTAGTTTATGTTCAATGCATCGGCATCTCTGAACTCTTGGTGAATATCTGTAACGATGCCCATTTCCGCTTCCTTATCAATTTTTACTGACACGACTTTGAGAGGATGCATTGGGTCGATACGTTTTTGGTATATTATTTTAGAAACATCTCTCAAATCGACAAATTTATCGTCAATCGAAATCGTCCCTTCCCTGTTCACCCACAAATATGCCACATCTCTTTTGCCTTTGAGCTTTTCGATCTTGCGTGCGTTAGGGAGCCTAACCGGGAGTCCGGAAAATTCCTTAAAGACCGAAGATACCATAAAAAAGATCAGAAGCAGAAAAACGATATCAGGCAAAGACGACAGAGGAATGCCACTTTGAGCTTTATTCTTACTTTCAAATTTCACGACTTCCTCCTCAATTACTTTTCGGGTTCAGCGATCGAAATACGTGTGGCATTAGCAATTTTAAGTTGATCCAACACCCGGACATAAACATCATATTTCGTTTTACGATCGGTTTTTACAGAAACGATGAGCTTGTCGTTTTCTTCCAGCTTCTGCGTTATCAGGTTGTTGATTTCTTCAAGCTGGACAAGCTCGTCATCGAGGAGCACCTCGCCTTGTTCGTTAATCAAGAGATTCGCGATATTTTTACTCCTCACTTCTGTTTGCTCTCCTTTTGCAGGAAGCGTCAAACCAATTCCTTTATCAACATCAATAGTTGTTGTGACCAGGAAAAAAATAAGTAATAGAAAGGCGATATCCGCTAAGGAGGCCATAGGGATTTCGGCTGAACGAGACTTCTTCTTTTCAACTAACATAGATTTACGCTCCGGGACGGTTTCGTCCTGAGTTGAAGAGATG